>CAZGYI010000014.1:0-17239 GCA_964530635.1 uncultured Gammaproteobacteria bacterium
GTTAAATCACGAAATTTAGCAATTTCATCGCAAAGCACTTTCAACTCTTCTATAGTTATATGCTGTTCGGTGTCGGTTTTTGATGTTCCGACTTCAATCAAAATGCCATCGTACAAATATTCCCCCTCGGCAGTCTTCATTTTCATTGCCAATATAGTTTGTTCAACTATTTGATCGCGCATAAAACGCCCATGTGTATGAGAGGGATCAAAAAACATTTTTACTCCTGTCATTTTTTTCACTTTCTCTGCAGAATCATGAACCGGCAGATGTCTAAATTTACCCTTTCCCTCAACATCAACGCCCCGATGTATCATAAATATTCTATCTCTCAGGTGAAACTGATTATCCTGTGTGGCAAAACTTATTTGTCCAATCCAATTTTTTTCCATTATATTTATTCCTCCATCAGAAATCTCGCCAAACCACTTGCCATTTTTTACACCTATAAACCAGTTATTCCTTTCGGCGTATATTCCAATAATGTACATTTGATATCCGAGTTGATTCACTGCCGGATTCCATGGAAGAAATTTACCCTTCGGGATCATTTTTTCGTATATTGGCAACTGTATAACCGGATCCATTATTTCCGCTGCAATGACTAACCCAGTTTTTTCTGTAAGCTGTTTCGCGATTATCGCACTTGGATAAATCTTGAATTCATCTATTGATTTTTGTGAGGTAATAAGATTAGCGTTGTGCATATATTCATGAAAATCCATGCCCATATCATCGCCAGTGCTATTCATACTCGTTCTTGATTTAAGTCCAATAACACGTAATCCCCAAATTGCTCGCTGAGATTTTTGAGAAGAATTAACAACACGAATATCAGCTATACGGTAAAGCTGATCAACATTATCGCTGTTCAGTGAACAGGGGACTGCAATAATTATGACTTTTTGTTTTGACGTCTCGTTTTTCATACTTTATTGATTTACTTATGTATCACTTTCGGTGCATCCGATTTTGTATAAACAAATTTTTGATCAAATTTTCTTTTCATTTCTCCAAGTTGATGAGCTAATTTTTCAGCATCCCACACTGTTATGTGGGGTGACATAGGATAAATTCGTATTGCGCTCATATCCGCTCCAAGTTTTGATTTAGATAAGTTCTTTAAAAAACCAACATCAATTGATGTATTGGATTCATTGCCTCCTAAAGAGAAAAAATTCGATAGTTCGTAAATATATTGTGTAGCGTAATTAGTGTCTTCCAACTTTCCGTCACACATCTCGCTAAAACTTTTTGGTCCGTGCGGTGGTATCGGATAATACACCGAGGCATGGCATAGTGATTGCGGATTGAGTAATTCAAATCCATACTCTGGTAAAACTTGTCTAAAAATATCTCCAACTAACATCATTTGGGCAAGATACATTTAGAATCCACGGACGCCCAAACTTTGCAATATTGTCCATGCAGCCATTACCGGAGTTGCACTCCTAGAGTGCTCAATTGTATGGTGTTGAAGAAAATTACCGTCAAATAAAGCACGTTCTCGTATAACGGCTGCGTCACTAACAACCGAATGTAATTCGGATTTATTTTTTACAAAGAACGCGCTATTGTTGTACGGAGCAAAACCAATTTTATGAAAATCAACACCTATCGCGTCAGCGTATTTTGAAGTATGTAGTAATTTGCTTACTTTTTCTATTCTAGACAAAGCCTCTTCCGGTATTCCAAGATCGTTTTTCTCAAAATCATAATCTTTATAAAAAAACCACGGCCAACTTACCACGGTGTCAAAATATATAAATGGTTTGTATCCTAGATTAAAATCAGAACAAACTTTTTCGATGATGGATTGTGCAGCATCAACCCTATCAATGTTTAGATTTATTGTGCTCCCGCCCGAGAGAATTATGCACGCTATTGGTCTTTTTTCTGAGAGAACGCGGTTAAGAACTAATTCGAGATCATGAAGATCTATTGTTTCGTCTTCATGTGTTTTTATCCGAATGCACGCATCCTTTCCAATGCCCAACCATGCGCAAACCGATTCAATAATATAATGATTAAATTTTGTTGTAATAACAACCGGAGCAGCTCCACTAAGCCCCTGTTTGGTAACTTGGGGACAACAACGATTAAGTCCGATTCTAATTGCATAAGTGAAACATCCCTTACCTCCGTAGGTAAAAACTCCATCACTATCTCCGGTCCAACCAGCTAATTTAGAAATTTGTCTTACTATTTGCTGTTCTGCTTCTTGTACTCCCGCACTAACATAATCCCACAAGAGATTTAAATTATAGAGGTTGGCAATAGTAGAAATGCTTACTGCTTCAAGTAACGGTGGCGGAGTTACGTTCTGCAGCGCCTCTGGAGAGTGCCAAAGAATTGATCTTTGAAAATACTTCATGGCTCCACTAAGCACGTCTTTGGTTGATTTTGGGTCAAGCGGAAGGTTTTCATATTCTTTAACAAAAGAAAAATCAATATTTTTATTTGATCCGAGATATGGAGTTGATGACTCTGGAAAATGGTTCAAACAATCAGAAATTAACCTCAAAAGTGCATCTTTGCTAACCCTAGAGTCGTCCAAAAATTTTTGCCTAATTTCTTGATATGCCGAATTTTTGTTTAAGTCTTTCATGTAACTAATCATACTTCATTTTTCAGTATTTGTATAGCCAAATCGACTTAAAAATGATAAAGTCAGTGTATGAGACCCCCATACTCAACAGAGAATTTATTTTCCCACATGTTAATTTTCGGAGAGCTTAATGAGAAAACTAAGCTACTCATTTTTAAAGTTGCATGTAAAAACAATTTTAGATATTTAAAAACACCCAATAAGAAACAGGGGGTCATGTTGAAAAATATCCTAGAGACAAAAACATTTGAAGAAATTACCTTTAAAAATGAATATGTTAAGAAAATTAACAAAGTTTTCACTGATAGTTTACATAAAAATAACTACTGGAAAATAATTTCAGAAGTTGAATTCTTTTTAAAATCACTTAAATTAGATAAATGGACATCGAGCGTAGTCCTGAACATTTGGCTAGTGAATAAAAATTCATGTCCTCTTTTGAGATTCGCCTTTGATAAATGGAGGAAGATTTCACAAGCCAATGCCAAATCATCCATTCTTCCCATCGTTGAATTTAGCATTGAATACTTATATCGTTTGGCTACTTTAAAAATAAGCCGCGAAATGGGGAATGACGTTCACATTACTAATGGTGCTCATAATTCTCTCTTCCTTATAGGAGATGATACGGTTAAAAAAGTACCAACAAGTTTAGGAGCCATAAGATTTGTTAACGCACAAGAGATAAAAACAACAAAAAGACTACTTAAGAGCAGTTTAAAAGAATATATCCCGCACATTATTAGCTACGACGATGACACTAAAATAACCGTAAGGCAATATATCAATGGAGAAACTGGCCATAAATTACTTGGGTCAAATTTTTTTAGAAGAAACAAGAATGCGATTACTGATTTAAAAAAATTCTTTAAGCTTTATAAGGCCGTAAGGAAGGATTTAAAAATAAATCTAGATATTCATCCGGGTAACTTTGTGTGGGATAATAACATACAAAAATGGTTTTTTGTTGATACTGGACAGATACCATTTATAGGCTCGGATTATTTTCCGTTAAGTTCTTTTAAAAAGTATTTTCAAAAAATATGGAAGGAGAGGCATTCTAGAATTAAGATGATGCCAATACGTTCGGTTGATTTAGGTCTCTGAAAAACCGTTAAGTTCTGTATTGGTGGGCGAGGAGGGAGTCGAACCCTCAATCCTTTGCAGGAACAGGTTTTTGAGACCTGCGTGTATACCAGTTCCACCACTCGCCCTTAAATTATTTTTATTTAAGCATAAATATCATAATTAAGTAATTAAAAATTGTCAAAAGTATAGCAAAACCATTATACTAATAAAGCAAGAGATATGAGTTTAGTTTTAACTTTAGTTAATCAAAAAGGTGGCGTCGGCAAGACCACCACAGCTGTAAATTTGGCGGCTTATTTTGCCAATGCCGGTTATAAAGTTTTGCTAATTGATATTGATCCCCAGGCCAATGCCTCTTCTGGTGTGGGCGTGAGGGTAGCGGAAGGAGAAAGGCATATTTATCATTTATTAATGGAGCCGGAGATTACTGAATCAATAATTCGTAAAACCGAGGTACCTAATTTACATATTCTGCCAGCTCATACGGATTTAGCTGGCGCCAATGTGGAATTGGTGAATATTGATAATCGTGAATTTAAACTGCAACGAATAGTGGACATTGTTAAGCCTCATTATGATTTTATTATTATTGACTGCCCGCCCAGTCTGGGGCTGTTGACTATTAATGCTTTGGTGGCTTCTGATAAGTTGTTGATTCCGGTGCAGGCCGAATATTTTGCTTTGGAAGGTTTAAGCCAGCTACTTAATACTATTAATCTTATTCAAAATAATTTAAAATCAACTTTAGATATCCTGGGGGCGGTGGTAACAATGTTTGACGCCCGCAACCGTTTGGCTCAGGCGGTGAGGCAGGAATTGGATCAATATTTTCCCAATAAGCTTTTTAAAACCGTTATTCCACGCAACGTACGTTTAGCTGAAGCGCCTAGTTTTGGTCAGCCGGTTATGAACTATGACCGTTCCTCCCGCGGGGCGCAAGCTTATCATGAGTTAGCTCAAGAAATATTAGAAATATTAAAACCACCTTCCTATGTCCAGTAATACAATTTCCAGCATGTTCTGCTATGCTTACGTTTTAGAGGGACTTAAAGATAGAAATTACTACATTAGTTTTATTAATAATTTAACAAAGAGATTAACAGAACATAATTAAGGTCTCAATCTTTCTGTTAAGTCCGTTTATCATTAAAACTCATTTATTTTGAAAGATGTTTAAATATGAAAGATGCCAAACGCCGTGAACATTATCTTAAAACCACTCCAGGTCGAAGGTTTTTAAGCTTAAGATTAATGGAGCACAAACGTCAAAGGGCATTTGGCTCTAGAAGTTGATATACTGGTTATGGTCAAACCATTTCAACTGGGTAAAGGATTAAGTTCCTTGATTCCCAAACGGATAATTAATCAGCCGGCGAATCAGCCAGAGGATAAAGTTTTAGCTTTTTCTCCTAGCAGCGTTACTGAACAAATTGTCCAACTGCCAGTTGAGCGGATTAAAATAAATCCTTACCAGCCTCGTCATCATTTTGACGAAGATAGTTTAAAGGAGTTAATGGCTTCTATTAAACAGCATGGTATATTACAGCCTTTAGTTGTTTCGCCCGAAGGTGCTGGAACTTGGCAGTTAATTGCTGGGGAAAGGCGCCTTAAAGCAACTCAACTTTTAGGTTTGAAAACAGTGCCCGCTATCGTTAGACAATCAAGTGAGCAAGAAAAATTAGAACTGTCTTTAATTGAAAACATTCAGAGACAGAATTTAAATCCTATAGAAGAGGCTAGAGCTTTTTTACGGTTGCATGATGAATTTAATTTGACCCAAGAGGCGATTGCTGAACAGGTGGGTAAATCACGTTCGCAAATTGCCAATTTTATTCGATTATTAGAATTACCAGCGGTTATTCAGCAGGCCTTAGCTAGCGGCAAGATTACCTTAGGGCACGCTAAGGTTATTTTGAGTTTAGATGACCAGCATGAGCGGGAAAAATTCTTTAAAGCGGTGATGGAGAGCGATTTGACTGTTAAACAGACAACTTGGGGAGTTAAACGGCTTAAGGCTAAGCGGACAGGGGCTACCACTAAAACAACCGAATTTAAAATTTGGGAAGATCAATTGCGTGCTGTTTTAGGCACCAAAGTTAAAATTAAACAACAGGGCAAGGCTATTAAAGTAGAAATTGAATATTATTCTCCAGACGAACTTAAAACTTTGATAAATAAGTTAAATCAAGAATATTAAATTAATATTTACCCCGAAATAAATCTAATAGTCGGTTTCTTTTTTTATTATAATAATTTTTAATATGGTTTTTAGCTTGATTGGTTTTGACAAAATTTAACCAGTCCTGATTTGGTCCGGCGCGATGTTTGTCAATAATAATATCAACCACATCGCCGCTTTTGAGTTGATGGTCTAAAGTAACGATTTTGTCATTAACTTTAGCAGAACTAGCCAGGTTGCCAATATTTGAATGAATATGATAAGCAAAATCAATAGGCGTGGCTTCTTCGGGTAGATCTATAACATCACCTTTGGGAGTGAGTACAAAAATTCGGTTTTGGAAAATATCAATTTTTAATAGATTAAGATATTGTTCATTATCTTTAATGTCTTTTTGCCACTCCAGTAGTTCGCGAATCCATTTTAGTTGTTCAGGTGGCAAAGTAACTATTTTCTTTTTGGCTCCGGTTTTATAATGCCAGTGAGCAGCAATACCGTATTCGGCTAATTCGTGCATCGTCTCATCTCTAATTTGAAATTCCACAATTGCTCCGTCTTTGCCGAAAACTGTCGTATGTAAACTACGATAACCATTGGGTTTAGGCTGGGCAATATAATCTTTGATTCTGCCGGGCATTGGTTTCCAATGGCTGTGGATTAATCCTAAAACTTGATAACAAGTAGCTACATCTTTAACCACAATGCGCAAAGCTACCAAATCGTATACTTTATTAATATCCATGTCTTTACGCAATAGTTTGCGATATAAACTAAATAAGTGTTTTACTCGTCCACCCACATGCTTTGCTTCAACTTGGTGTTCTTTTAACATAGTTTTTACTTCCCTAATCATTTTATTAACAATATTTTTTTTCTCTTCGTATTTGGCAGACGCAGTTTTTAAGGTCCAAACATATTCTTCGGGATAAACATGTTGAAAAGCAGCGTCTTCTAATAAGCCTTTAAGTTCGCCAATACCCAAACGATGGGCAATAGGGGCATAGATTTCTAAAGTTTCACGAGCGATGCGCTGTTGTTTAACGGGCGGCAAGACCGTCAGGGTTTGTAAATTATGTAGACGGTCTGCTAATTTAATAAAAATGACCCGTATATCTTCGGCCATAGCTACAAACATTTTGCGCAAATTTTCAGCGTAACGTTCCAATCCGCGATATTTGATTTTTCCTAGTTTAGTAATGCCACGTACCAGTTTGTAAATCTCTTTACCAAAATTTTTTTCAATTTCTTCCAAAGTTACCGCGGTATCTTCAGGAACATCATGCAAAACCCCAGCCGTGATAGTGTCTAAATCTAAATTCAATCTAGCTAAAGTGTAGGCGGTTTCTAAGGAATGTTGGAGATAATCTGATCCGTCTAGGCGTTTTTGGCCAGCATGGGCTTTATGAGCAAAATCATAGGCTAATTCCAACATCGTGGCATCAGTCCCAGGATTATTTTTTTTAGTTAGCTTTAATAAATCGTTAAAAGAATGCATAAATTTAGTGTATACCAAAATTTACCATAATATAGCTTTTATTTCAAGATTTAAAAACAGACTTATTTCTAATTGTCTGTTTTTAGTTAAAGCTGATTTTTAGCTAATTGAGATTAGCGCGTTTTTTAGAGGCTGATTTTTTATTTAGTAGTTCCAGAGCCTGATCAAGGGTTACTGTTTTGGGATCATATTTTTTAGGCAGCGAAGCATTTATTTTACCGTTGGTGACGTAGGGGCCAAAACGACCGGTTTTAACATTAACTTCTGAATTAGTTTTAGGATCAATTCCCAAAGAGGCGATAGTACCATTGCGCGCTAGTTGATTTTTAAATATATCTAAAGCCCTTTCTAAAGTAATAGTTAAGACATTGTCATCAGTAGTTAAAGAACGATATTCTTTATCTCGTTTAAGATAGGGGCCAAAACGACCGATTCCAGCTAATATTTCTTTTCCGGTTTCATCTTGCCCTAGTTGGCGCGGTAAGGCCAGTAGCTGTTTGGCTTGTTCAAGGGTAATGGTTTCAACTGACATTCCTGGCAGTAAAGAAACAAACTTTGGTTTTTTATTATCTTTAGCAGCTTCACCTAGTTGTAAATAGGGGCCATATCTGCCTAGGCGTACTTTAATTATTAAGCCAGTGGTATTGTCGATTCCTAATTCCCGTTCTTTCATTAAATCTTTTTTTTGCACTTCTTGCTCTTTAGTATTAAGATGTCCTTTAAAAGGTAGATAAAATCCTCTAATCACCGGCACCCATTCAGTTTTCCCTTGGGCAATATCATCCAGTTCATTTTCTAATTTGGCGGTAAATTGGTAGTCAATTATTTCTGGAAAATGTTCTACTAATAAATCATTAACCAGTATAGCAATATCAGTTGGTTTTAGGCGGCGTTGAATTTTTTCAACATAACCGCGGGTGATAATAGTGCTGATAGTTGGAGCGTAGGTAGAGGGTCGGCCAATACCATATTCCTCTAGTGCTTTAACTAAAGTAGCTTCGGAATAGCGGGCAGGCGGTTCAGTAAAATGTTGGTTGGGAATGATTTTTTCTAAAATCAAAGTATCATTAATAGTCATTGGTGGTAGAATTTTTTCTTCTGGTTGTTCAGGAGCTAATTTATACCATCCGGGGAAGATTAATTTTTGACCAGAGGTGCGGAAAGTGGTTTGTTTTTGGACATCAATTACTTCTAAAGTTGTTGCTTCTAGTTTAGCATCGGGTAGTTGACTAGCTACGGCCCGTTGCCAGATTAGTTGATATAGTTTATATTGTTTAGGATCAAGATATGGTTTGACCAAGGCAGGGATTTGATTAACTTGTGTGGGTCTGATGGCTTCATGAGCTTCTTGGGCCAATTTTGATTTAGTAGTATAAGTTCTGGGCGCTTGACTGGTATACTGATTACCAAATTCTTTAGTAATAAATTGCTTGGCTTCTTGTAAAAATTTGTTAGACAAATTTACCGAATCCGTTCTCATATAAGTAATTAAACCAACCAGTCCTTCGTTCCTTAGTTCAATACCTTCATAAAGCTGTTGCGCCAACATCATAGTTTGTTTAACAGAAAATCCTAGACGCCGATTAGCTTCTTGTTGTAGAGTTGAGGTGATAAAGGGCGCTGGCGGCTGTTTTTTAACAGTACGATTGCTAATATTGCCGACTAGCCATTGTTTGGTTTTTAGGTCACTGGAAATTTCGGCTGCTTGTTGTTTGGTAGTGATAAAAAATTTATTTAAAGCCTTATCTTGATAACGTACCAAACTGGCTTCAAATTTATGTTGTTGAGTTTTGAAAATTCCTTCAATACTCCAATATTCTTGGGCTGTAAAGTTTTTAATTTCGCGTTCCCGCTCAACAATTAAACGTACAGCTACTGATTGCACTCTGCCGGCTGATAGTCCTCGCGCTACTTTTTTCCATAAAAAAGGTGATAATTCGTAGCCGACCAGTCGATCCAAGACGCGTCTGGCTTGTTGGGCATTAACTAAATTCATATCTATAGCGCGCGGTTGTTGCAAAGCTTCCTCAATCGCTTCTTTGGTAATTTCATGAAAAACTATGCGTTTAATTTTGGCAAGTTGTGGTTTGATAATTTCTACCAGATGCCAAGCAATAGCTTCCCCTTCTCTATCTTCATCAGTAGCAAAGTAAATATAATCAACTACTTGTCCCTGTTTAGTTAAATCACTAACATGTTTTTTAGCTTTAGATGGAATAACATATTGCGGAGTAAAATTATTATCTACTGTTACGCCCATTTTACTTTTAGGTAAGTCGCGAACATGGCCATACGATGAAACCACCTTAAAGCCAGGACCCAAAAATCGGCTAATGGTTTTAGCTTTGGTAGGAGATTCTACAATGACTAAATTTTGATTCATAAGATACAATTTTGTTTATACCACAAGAACTGGGGAAAAGGCAAATTTTAGATAGTACTGACAAATTTTTGATTGCCAGTATTTTGCACCAGTCCTTCAATTTCCAGCAAGCTTAATTTGGCAGTAATGTCACCAACTGGCAGGCGAAGCGAGCGAGCAATTTCGTCAATATGTTGTGGTTCGTTTTTAATCAGACTAATAATAGCTTCTTCCATTTCTGTTAATTGACGCTTCGGACCATTTTGTTTGATATTAGTCAGATTAAAAGTATTAAGAATTTCTTCTGGTTGGGAAACAGGAACAGCGCCCAGTCTAATCAATTCATTAGTTCCTATTGATTGTTCGCTTAAGATGCTGCCGGGGACAGCAAAAACATCGCGGTTGTATTCTAGAGCTTGTTTGGCAGTAATTAAAGCGCCCGATGTTTTAGCTGCCTCAATTACTAGAGTAGCGCTGGCTAGTCCGGCAATAATTCGATTGCGAATAGGAAAATGGTGTCTTAGAGGCAAGACGTTGGGTGGATACTCGGTTAAAATTAATCCGCCCGATTCAATAATCTTATTAGCTAAGTATCTATTAGCCGAAGGATAAATTTGATCTAGACCAGAAGCTAACACTGCTACTGTTTTACCGCCAGCTTGCAAAGTGGCTTGATGGCAGGCGGCATCTATGCCGTAAGCTAATCCGGAAACAATACAAAGTCCAGCTTGAGCTAAAGTGGGAATGATTTTTGTTACTACTTGTTGTCCGTAGCTGGTTATTTTTCTAGCTCCTACTGTAGCTAAAATAGGAGCGTTTAAACACTGCCAATTGCCTTGCCAATAAAGTATTGGCGGCGGGTCATTGATTTCTTTAAGTAAGATTGGATATTGATCATCAGTTACTACTGTAACATTCAATTTTAATTCTTGGATTTCTTGCCAAGATTTTTCAACATTGGTGCGTTGGCGATGGGTAATAATTTCTTGAATTAAATTATCATCAAAACCAATTTGTTTTAATTGTTGAGCAGTAGCTCGCCAAGCTTCGCTTAAAGTAGTAAAAGCCCGGCGGAGTAGAGCTGAGCGGGTGGGTCCAATTTTTGGTAAGCGACTCCAAGCTACCCAAAAAGGCAAGTCGTTGGTTAAATTCATAATTTATTATCATTACTTACCTAATAATTCTAAACTGCGTCTTAGCCAAGATATCCAGTCTTTGTTGTTTAAAGAATATTCAGCCCTTAAAACATCCGTAGAGAATTTCCAGGTTGGATCGGTAGTTAATAGTTGAGCCAAGGATTCAGCGGTAGTTTGGCGCATAAAAGTTATTTCAAACTGACCTCGGTTTCCTAAAGCATGACAGCTTACTTCGGTTAAGCGAGCTGCTTCAGCTAATAATTTAAATTCCAAAAGAATTAGTAAATTTTTTAATAGTTGATCAGCTGAATTAGTACTTAATTCTCTGCCTAAAATTTCTTCAGGGAAAGTTTTTAGTTCATCACGACTGCGAATATTAGCTAGTTTATGATAAAGTTTAATGCGAGAATTTTCTTCAGGTACTAGCTCGGACGTTATACGTCCTTCTAGTGGCAGGCGCAAAGTAACCTCGGGTATTTGTGGTAGAGTTTCGCCAGTTTTTAATTCCTCAATAGCCTGAGCGATTAAACGACTATACAAATGTAATCCCACAGCAGCAATTTGGCCATGTTGTTCGGTGCCCAAGATAGATCCAGCGCCTCTTAATTCCATATCTTTTAAAGCAATTTGTAAGCCAGCTCCTAATTCTTTAGCTTCGGCTAATACTGATAAACGTTTTTGAGCCATAGGCGAGCTAGTTTTTTGATTAAAAAGGAAATAAGCAAAAGCTTGTTTATCATTACGACCTATGCGACCTCGCAGTTGATACAAATCAGATAGTCCAAAATTTTCTGAATTTTCTACGATTAGAGTATTAACATTAGGCAAATCCAAGCCATTTTCAATAATAGTAGTAGCCAGTAAAATATCTAATTTACCAATATCAAAATCATGCATAACTTGAGCCAAATCTTTTTCTGGTAATCTACCATGGGCAATACCAATTTTTAAATTAGGTAATAGATGTTGCAATCTAGTTAAAGCGGATGGAATTTTGGCGATGCGATTAACTAAATAGTATATTTGTCCTTTTCTGTCTAGTTCTTGTTGAATAGCTGTTTTAATAAGTTTATTGTCATAATGTGAAAAAATAGTATTGATTGGTTTTCTGCCCCAAGGTGGAGTAGTGATTAAACTTAAATCTCTAAGTTCAGATAAAGTGATATGTAGAGTACGAGGAATAGGAGTAGCTGAAAGCGATAAAACATGAAGTGAGGGTTTAAGTTTTTTTAGAATTTCTTTTTGTTTTACACCAAAACGCTGTTCTTCATCAACGATTAGTAATCCTAAATTAGGGATATTAATATCTTTGGATAGTAAACGATGGGTGCCAATAATTATTTCTACTTTGCCTGTTGCTATTTCAGATACGATTTTTTTAGTTACAGACGGTTCTTGGACGCGACTTAGTAATTTAATATTGATTGGCCAAGCTTTGAAACGTTTACTAAAAGTATCATAGTGTTGTTGAGCTAAGATAGTGGTGGGGGCCAATAAAGCTACTTGTTTTTGATTTAACGCGGCACGGAAACTGGTACGTACGGCTAGTTCAGTTTTACCAAATCCAACATCTCCGCAAATTAATCTATCCATAGGTACCTCTCGTTCTAAATCAGCAGAAATTTCTGACCAAGCCTTTAATTGGTCTGGAGTCAAAGGCCAAGGAAAACTTTCGGTCAGCTCTTGTTCTTCAGCATAGCGTTGCCAGGGTTTTAATTTAGCAACTGATCGTTTGGCGTAAAGCTCTAATAATTCTTTAGCTACTTGACCAGCCTCTTCTTTGACTCGGTTGGTAACCTGATGCCAACTAGTGCCATGCAAACGGTGAAGTTTAGGGTGAGGCTGTCCGATATAGCGTGATAAGCGGTCAGCATTTTCTACTGGTACGAACAACTTGTCATTATCAGCATATTCAATTACAAAATAGTCGTGTTTGGTACCATCAACGTCTTCGCTGGTAAGACAGACAAATTTACCAATACCGTGGTCAATATGCACTAAGTAATCATCTCGCTTTAGGCGCTCTAAAGGTAAATAAACATAAGTTGAACCATAAGTTTTTTGTTGCCAGGCAATATTGCGATCAGTTAACCAAGTTTTTTGACCAAGTTTATCGCGAAAACCTTCTAGTAGCGGCCCTACCTCGGGATCCACAGGAATCAGATGAATTTTACTAGCAAGCTTTTCTAAATATCTTTCTGTTTTGATAGGTTCTTGAGTTAGTATATAAACCTCATTGTTTCTGGATAATTCTTCTTTGATAAAAGATTTTATGTCATCCCAGCGTCCACCAAACAAAGGTATTGATTCCAACCAGATTTTTCCTTTACTAAAAGGATCAGCAATTAGATAGTTAGTATTTAGTTTTAATAAATCTAAAATTATTGTCGTGGGCGGACAATATAACAAAGAATCATTAGTTAAATAATTAGTAATAGTAACGTTGTTACAAGGTTTTAGAGTTAAAGGCGCAATAATTACCTCATTAATTTTTTGTTGTCTGGTAGTAATAACTGACCGGCTAGTAAGAGAGGAAATTAGATTATTGGTAAATTCAATAGTGATTAATTCATCGGTGGACAAAGTTAGCTCGATTAATCCACCGCGTTTAATATACCAGCCACTGGTTCCAGGAAGTGGTCCTGGCTGGTAACCAAGTTTATCAAGTAGTTTAAGTAAAACAACAGGGTTTTGTTTGTCTTTAACTTTAAGTTTGATAGTGTAGCTAGCTAATTGAGTTGGTTCTGGTAGGGGTAGTGATAAATGGTCACTAGAACCCACTAGCCAACGGTTGGGTGTTTTTGACGATTGGAATCTAAAAAAATCTTCAGGAAAAACAAAGGGTGATTGGTGTAATTTAAATAAATTATGCCATAGTTTAAACAATTTAAGCACTTGATTTTTTTCTTTATGAGTATTTAATAACCACAAAATACCAGCAGTGAATCGGTTGCTTTTTAAATGAAGCGCTAAGTAGGTTAGGGCGGTTAGGTTAAAAGGTAATTTTATATTTTGTTGTCTTTGATCCTTAAAACCTTCTTCTATTGCTTGTTCTAGTTTGGAGGATAGTTTGAGATTCATTTTATCTACAAAAGTTTATTTAAAATTTATTTGTTAATTGGAACAATTGACAATAAGTTGCATTTTTGCTAAGTTATTTTAACTAATTAATAAAGTCAACCAGAGCCTTTTATCTTCTACTTATCAGTGGTTATCTGTTCGTGACCCCTCCTTTAACGGAAGATGACCTGCAAAGCTAAGATCAACTGATTATTCAGACGATCTTAGCGCTGGTAAGTAGAAGATAGTAGGTATTTGCATTACCATCTTTGCGAGGCGTTTTTTAATCATTGTATTTATTTAAGGTTTGTTGAGGACTTTCTGCCAAAGACTGTTTTAATCGTGTTACAGCTTTGGTTAGAAAAAGAGGTAATTTATTTTTCTCCTCATCAGTAAATACTTGTAGAACGTATTTGTCAGTCAAAATTTCTAAAGGGGGTTTACCTATACCCAAACGGAAACGCCAAAAATCTTTAGTACCTAAATTTTCAATAATATTTTCCACCCCTCGATGTCCGGCAGAAGAGGCTCGCCAAGAAACTCTAACGCTACCAAAAGGTAAATCAAGATCGTCATGAATAATCCATAAGTTATTGCTGGGTATTTTAAAGAAATTTACCAATTTGGCAACTACTATCCCGGATTCATTCATAAAAGTTAAGGGTAGGGCTATTTTTATTTCTTGTTCTTGAATTTTCAGTTTAGCGATTGAGGCCTTACCGCGCCAATTTTGCCATTTGGTTTCCTGTTCATTATTAATACTGCGAGTTAGTAGCTTAACTACCAAAACGCCTAAATTATGGCGAGTATTGGCGTATTGAGGTTGAGGATTACCTAAACCAACAATTAAAATCATATAACCCTTTATAAGCTCAAATAGTTAAACGAATGACTTTAGTTTAGGAGTATTTATTCTATAATTATTATACCCCACGTTTGGTGTTAATTTCCAGTCTTAGAGGTATTCGGCTGAATTTATCTATTCGCCTTCTAATAATTTTTTCTATAGCAAAAGCTAAAGCTTGAGGCACTGCTTCTTGCCCCGAGAGAGTGATAATAAAACTCGGTGGTTTAATATTAGTTTGTTTAAATCTTAAAAATTTCAGTTTTTTATTATTTTTAAAATAACCCCGGCAGATCTGAGCGATTGTTTCTTCTTCGGCGGTAGATAACTTCATTTGCCAAGCATAATGTAACTGATGAGCTAGGGTTAGGAGATTATTTAAACCAGAACGGCCGATTGCCGAGACAAATTTTACTGGTGCCCAAGCTAACATTGGTAGCCACCTAGTTAGGCTATTAGTAACTTTGGGCCAATAAGTTTTAGGTATCAAATCTGACTTATTTAATAAAATAATGGTTGGTTTTTTAGCTTCGGCAACTATTTGACCAAGTCTTTGGTCTTGAAAAGATAAAGTTGATGATGCTTCTAAAATTAAAAAAATAATATCAGCTTGTTTTAGATTAGTTAGGGTTTGATTAATACTGAGTTTTTCAATCGGCATGGCAGCGGTAGCCTTTCTTCTTAAACCAGCTGTATCAACCAGACACCAGTTAATGCTTTGTTGTTTAAGCCAGCTTCGTTGACTGTCTCTAGTAGTATGAGGAGTTGGGTCAACTAAAGAACGTTCTTCGCCTAATATCGCATTCATTATAGAAGATTTTCCTACATTAGGTTTTCCGATGATGGTAATATTTAAAGCAGGTTCAATTATGATGTTAGTTTTCAGTTTGGTAATTATTTGATCAAGCAGGTCGCCTGTACCCGAACCATTTTTACTAGAAACCAGGTTAGTAGTAAATCCTAATATTTTTTGGCCAGCATATTTTTTTCTCAAAATCAGATTATCAACTTTATTAATTACTACTATAACTTTGCTACGATAATTGGTTAATAATTTGGCGATAACTCGATCATGAGGAGTTAGCCCGGTTTGTCCGTCAATTAACCAAAGTAAAATTTGTGCTTGCTTTAATAATTTTTTACTCTTTTCCACCATTCTTTTAGTTAAAGAGTTATCAATCAATTGTTCCAAACCAGCGCTGTCGGCTAACCAAAAATTTATACCGCTCCAGGAAACTGGAGATAAATTAGTATCTCGGGTAGTGCCGGGTTGGGGATCGGTTAAAGCTAGTTCTTTACCTATTAAACGATTAAATAAAGTAGATTTACCTACATTAGCCCTGCCAATAATAGCTACTTGATAATTAGTCATATAAGTTATGGATATAACGCGGAAATTTGTTCAGGGCCGATGATAATTAAAAAATCTTCATCCCCTTGGGATATAGTTTTATCAGCGCTCCAATTAGGCGATTTAAATAAATAGTCTAGAAGGTCTTTGCTGGCTGGTTGGTTGTTAGAGAAATCATAAATAACAGTCTTTGTATAGTTTTTGTGAGAGGCGTTGCCATAGGCTATTACTTCAAAACCTCTATTTTTTAAAATAGTAGCGATTTTTTCTGCCAATCCCGGTTCATTGGTGCTGTTGTTAATGATTACCTTAGCTTTTTCCCGTGGCACTTGGGCAAAAGTCAATAGTTTTTGAGTTAATAATTGGATATCGCTATAGTTGTTATTTTTTGGTATTAGCAGATAAGCGCCATCTTCTCCTCTGGTTTCGCTTAATAAGCCGGTGGATTCAATATCTAAAACTTTATGAACAATGCGAGAAGTGTCTAGATTTTTTAGGAGGTTTGATAATTTAAGGGCTTCCCAAGGTTCAATATTAGTTTCAATATTATTTTGGAAAGTTTGATATAATTTAATGATTAATTGAGGATTTAAAAAAGTTGATAAGCGTAAGATTTTTTCTTTGGCCGCTATTAAGACTTGTTGTTGTCTGTGAGCTCGAGCAAAATCGGAACCTTGGCCATTGGAACCATGGCGCGATCTAACATATTGTAATACTCGTGCCCCTGACATTAGTTCTTCGCCAACCGTAAAAGAAACCGTTTGTACTAAACCATTATCAGTGGGGAACTGCGGATCAACAAAAGATTTTTCTACATTTATTTTTAATCCTCCAATTTGGTCAATCAAACCAACAAATCCGGAGAAATCAATGCGAGCATAGTAATGGATTGGTATTTTTAAAGTTTCAGTCAATACTTCACTAGCCAGCTTAACACCACTTCCTTTTTGTTGAGCTTCACCATAGGCATTAGCGTTATTAATTTTTCTAATGCCATAGCCAGGAATATTAACAGCTAAATCTCGAGGAATAGAAAGCATTGCCACATCAGTTGTTTCAGGATTAATACTTAATAAAATTATCGTATCAGTTAAATATGGTCCTTCGTGAGCCAC
>CAZGYI010000015.1:0-13018 GCA_964530635.1 uncultured Gammaproteobacteria bacterium
GCCCTTAATTCATATTTTAGTTGATATCCCGCTTCATGAATCAGATTTTTTTCCCACACCATTTTTGTGGCCAATATCCTCGTATACTTTTGATGGTTACTCTTGGGGGAATCCCAATTTCCTGATAATAAATTATAGTTTATTAGCCTTAGTTTATATTATTTGGTTTTGGTTGGTTCGCAAACGTCGACTGCGATAAATATAGGCCATGATTTGACTGTTAGGAAAAATTATATTATCATAATAAGTCCTTATTAGTTACTGGGATATTATTGATATTTATGAAGGAAATCACCAAGCAAACATATAAAATTTTTTGGCAGCATGTTACCCGTTATCGGCTGCTTTTTTGGATTATAGTTTTATCCATCGCTTTAGCTTCGGTAATTCCGATTATCGTACCTTTTTACTATAAAAAATTTATTGATGCCGTGGTAGCTTCATCATCGGCTAGTAATATTGTTGAGCAATTGCAGAGTATTATCTGGTTTATTTTGTTACTTAATGGTATTGAATGGTTATGTTATAGAATTGCTTCTTATATAAATAATTATTTCCAACCTAGAGTCATTGCTGACCTTTATAATACTAGTTTTAATTATTTACATCATCACTCATTTGGTTTTTTTATCAACCGTTTTGTTGGTGCCCTGGTTAGAAAGGTTGGTAGATTAGCGCGGTCTTTTGAAGATATCAGCGACTCTTTATATTGGAATTTAATGCCTACCGCTATTCGAGTATTATCTGTTTTGATTGTTTTATTTTGGTTTTATCCATTATTGGGATTTATTTTGTTGGGGTGGACTATATTATATTTGACCATTAACTACTTTTTAACTCTACGGAAATTAAAATTAGATGAAGCGGCAGCAGAGGTTGATAGCCGGGTTACTGGTTATTTAGCAGATTCCATCACTAATAGTGCCAATATTAAAGTATTTGTTGGTTTAAAACACGAACAAGTTAGTTTTGATAATTTAACCGGTGAACAATTTAAATTAACTAAAAAGAGTTGGAATTTTGATTCCAATATCGAAAGCATTCAGGGTGCTTTTATGGTATTGTTGGAATTCGCTATTTTTTATGCAGCTATTTCTTTATGGCAAAAAGGTCTTTTAACCGTTGGTGGATTTGTTTTGATTCAGAGTTATATTATCCAGGTATTTATGCGTTTGTGGGATTTTGGTAGAGTAATTCGTCGTATTTATAGACACCTGGCTGATGCTGAAGAAATGGTAGAAATTCTAAATACACCTCACCAAATTAAAGACACACCTAAAGCTATGGATTTGTTTGTAACTAAGGGGGAAGTTGAATTTAAAGACGTTAGTTTTACTTATTCTCAGGAATTGGCAGTTATTAATAATTTTAATTTACTAGTTGCTCCGGGAGAAAAAGTAGGTTTAGTTGGGCCGTCAGGAGCAGGTAAATCAACTTTAATTTCTTTGATTTTTAGATTTTACGATGTAACCAGCGGCGGTATTTATATTGACGGACAGAATATTTCAGAAGTATCCCAAGAGTCTTTACGCCAGAATGTTAGTTTAGTGCCTCAAGATCCAGTGTTATTTCACAGGACTCTTTTAGAAAATATCAGATACGGGCGTCGTGAGGCTAGTGATCAAGAGGTAATTGCCGCGGCGAAGTTGGCGCATTGTGACGAGTTTATTGATCGATTACCCCGGGGGTACCAAACTTTTGTGGGTGAACGCGGTATTAAGTTATCTGGCGGAGAACGTCAGCGAGTAGCTATTGCCAGAGCTATTTTAAAGAACGCGTCTATTTTAGTGTTAGATGAGGCTACTTCTAGTTTGGATTCGCACGCTGAAGTTATTATTCAAGATGCTTTAGCAAATTTGATGAGGGGAAAAACCAGTATTGTTATTGCTCATCGATTATCTACTATTATGAAGATGGATCGGATTATTGTTTTGAACCGCGGTAAAGTTCAAGAAATAGGTACGCACCAGGAGTTGTTAAAGAAATCTGGCGGATTATATCAAACCCTTTGGCAGCTTCAAGCTGGCGGTTTTATTACTCAATAAAATATTAATGTTTTGAAGCTAGGGTTTCCAGCTGGCTTGTCAGCATTTAATCAATATGCTAAGATAATCCCGTTGCCTCGGGTTTTTCCCCTGGTATTTTTCTCAGAACGATTAGATGGTTGACAATAATAACAAAATCTATAAATCAGATAATAAAACTAATCAAGAGGAATCAAGTTCGCCGTTGGCTTTTTTAAAGTGGATATCTTGGCCGCTAGTTAAACTTGGCAAACTAATGTTTGGTAATATGACCCAACGCAAGCAAATGTGGTATTTGTTGGTTGGTATTTTGGTAATTTCTTTATTTGCTGGTTTGGTTGATTATCCTGGCGTGCCTAGTTGGATTCCTGGAACTAGTTTTTGGAATAAATTTAAGGTGCAGTTGGGTTTAGATTTGCAAGGCGGTAGTCATTTAGTTTATCAGGCGGATTTAAGTGAAATTACCCCTGGGGAGGAAGCCTCGGCTGTGGAAGGAGTAAGAGATGTTATTGAAAGGAGAATTAATTTTTTTGGCGTATCTGAACCAGTAATTCAGACTAATAAGGCGGGTGATAATTGGCGAGTAATTGTGGAATTGCCCGGTATTAAAAATGTTAATGAGGCTATTAAATTAATTGGCGAAACTCCTATTTTGGAATTTAAAGAGCAGGCCGCGGCGCCAGTTCAGCCTACGGAAACTGAAGAACAGGCGCGTCGGAGCGCAGAAGATATTTTAATTAAAGCTCAAAAAACGGGAGCGGATTTTTCAGCTTTAGCTAAAGAATTTTCCGAAGATCCAGGTTCTGCTGAAGAGGGCGGTGATCTAGGGTGGTTCAAGGAAGGAGTGATGGTTTCAGAATTTGAAAAGGCGGTCAAAGATTTAAAAAACAACCAAATTAGCAAAGAGCTGGTCCAGACGCGATTTGGTTTTCATATTATTAAAAAAATCGGCGAACGGCAGGTAGCAGAAGGTGATCAACAAGTTATTGAATACCAGGCCAGTCATATTTTAATTAGAACACCCGATACCCAGTTAGCTGATAATTGGCAAACTACTGGTCTTTCTGGTAAACAACTTAAAAAAACCCAGGTGCAGTTTGATCAAAATACTGGTTTACCAGAAGTACAATTAGTTTTTAATGATGAAGGTAAAAGTTTGTTTAGTGAAATTACCACGCGCAATGTTGGTAAACCAGTCGCAATTTTTTTGGACGGAGTCGCTATTAGCGTTCCTACAGTGCAACAAGCTATTACTGGCGGTGAAGCTGTGATTACTGGTGATTTTTCTTTAACTGAAGCTAAACAATTAGTGCAGCGATTAAATGCTGGGGCCTTGCCAGTTCCGGTGCACTTAATTAATCAGCAAACTGTTGATGCTACTTTAGGTAAGGTTTCTTTGGAAAAGAGTTTACTAGCGGGAATTATTGGGTTGATTTTAGTCGCTTTGTTTATGTTAATTTACTATCGTCTGCCGGGTTTGTTGTCGGTAGTGGCTTTGGGTATTTATACTTTGATAACTTTTGCGATTTTTAAACTTTGGCCAGTAACCTTGACCCTGGCTGGTATCGCTGGGTTTATTTTATCAGTAGGCATGGCAGTAGATGCTAACATTTTAATTTTTGAAAGAATGAAAGAGGAATTACGTTTAGGTAAAGCACTGGGGCAGGCTATTGAGGAAGGGTTTAAGCGCGCTTGGACTTCCATTCGTGATTCTAATATTTCCAGTTTGATTACAGCCATCATTTTAATTTGGTTTGGCAGCTCATTAATCAAAGGGTTTGCTATAACTTTATCAGTAGGTATTTTAATTAGTATGTTTTCTGCTATTACAGTGACTAGAACTTTTTTAAGATTAATTGCGGTTAATAGAGTAAGTCGTTGGATGTTTTTATTTGGCGTACGTCGCCCGCCGTTAGCGAATAATCCTAAAGTATGATTAACATTATTTCCAACAGAAAATATTTCTATATTTTTTCAGGGATAATGCTAATTAGCAGCATTATTGGTTTGATAGTTTGGGGGTTACGTTTAGGAATTGATTTTACTGGCGGGTCGCTTTTAGAACTTGAATTTGGCCAGAATCGGCCCAGTAATAGTGAAATTCAAGAAGTATTGCAATCGGTAAATTTGGGAAACGTCATAATTCAACCAACTGCTGATAAAGCAGTATTAATGCGTTTTAAAGATGTCAGTCAGACAGAGTATGAACAGCTAACTAATAATCTTAAAGAGAAATTTGGAGAAATTACTGTTAGTCGTTTTGAATCAATTGGTCCGGTGTTGGGTTCGGAATTAGCCAGAAAGGCGTTGTGGGCTATTGGTTTGGCTTTGTTGTTTATCATTATTTATATTGCCTGGGCTTTTCGTAAAGTAGCTCGCCCAGTTGCTTCTTGGAAATATGGTATTTCAGCTATTATTGCTCTAGCTCATGACGTTTTAATTACTGTGGGTGTATTCTCAGTATTAGGACATTATTTAAATGTAGAAATTGATAGTTTATTTGTTTCCGCGATTTTGACAGTATTAGGATTTTCAGTGCACGATACTATTGTTGTTTTTGATAGAACCAGGGAAAATTTATTTAGGGGAATGGGCGGGAGCTTTGATTTGATAGTTAATAAAAGTGTTAATGATACTATAACTAGATCTATTAATACCTCTCTAACCACCATATTGGTTTTAGCTGCTTTGTTTTTCTTTGGCGGTTCAACTATTCATTTTTTTGCTTTAGCTTTAATAGTGGGCATTGCTATTGGAACTTATTCGTCAATTTTTGTGGCTTCTCCATTATTAGTTGATTGGTATAAGTTATCACAACATAAGTCTAAATAATTAATAACCTTACCGTAACCCAAAAATATGGGCGAAGTAAGAATCAAGAATTTAATCACCCTAAGTATTATCAGTTTTGGGTTATTTTATTTTTTTACGGCGCAAGCGGCTGCTTCGATATCTTTGTCGCCTGATCAAGGCGAGTATCTTTTGAAAAGTAATTTTATAGTTAAAGTAATTCTTAATTCACCGGAATCGGAATTATCTCAAGTTAGCGCTTCATTGACTTTTGATCCAACTAGATTGCGGGTAGTGAATTTATCAATTAATAATTCAGACATTAATAAGTGGCTAGTAGAACCAACTTATTCAAATAACAAAGGTCGAGTATCTTTTATTGGTATTTTAAAACAGGATAAAGGAAATTCAGAAGAGCGCAATTTATTAGAAGTAACTTTTAGAGCAATTAAGTTGGGAAAGGCTTTTGTTCAAATAAATGCTGGGAAGGCTATAGATAATCAAGGGGTAAACACTTTAGCTGCTTTAGGATCCGGGGAGTTTAATATTATTCAACTGCCAATCAATATCTCATCCACTGATCAGCTGTTAGTTAATCAAGAAATATCAACCGCGGATCAATTAACTGCTGGCGAGTTTAATCGAGAGACGGCTAGTGCCAAATTGGTTTTTTATACTTTTTTACCCCTGTTTATTATTTTATTGATATTATTGCTGATAATTATATTAGTTATTATTTTTATGTAGAGTAGTAAACTTAAAGGTTAAACATTTGTCTTTTGGCTTAAAGTTTGTTATACTCCTACTATATAAGTAGGAGTATTTAATATGTTTGGCTTATCAACTAAAGGCGAATATGGCCTAAGTTTATTAGAAAGTTTAGTTCAGCGCCCTGCTGAGGTAATTTCTCTTAAACAAATAGCCGAGGCCAAAAAACTTCCTATCAAATATTTAGAACGTTTAGCCTCCTTGTTAAAACGTGCAGATTTAATTAAAAGCAAGGAGGGAGCTAATGGTGGTTATTATTTAGCCAAACCAGCAGAGCAGATTAAATTAATTGAAGTTATGAAAATTTTAGAAGGTGATTTAGCCCCGACTGTTTGTACAGGGGATTATCAAGCTTGTTCTCGGCAGAAAACTTGTTCAATGAAGCAGGGTTGGTTGGGTGTGCGCAATCAGATTTATCATATTCTCTCTAATTTAACATTAGCTGATTTATTAAAATAAAAATCTTACACTTACTCTTAACTCTTACTTAATATTATGTTTACTTTACCCAAGTTACCTTATGCTTATAATGCTTTAGAGCCTTATCTTGATGCTCAAACTATGGAATTACATTACTCTAAACATCACGCGACTTATGTAGCTAAACTTAATGAGGAGATAGCTCGGGCGCCAGAGTTGCAAAATAAATCAATAGAAGAACTATTAAGTAATTTAATGCTGGTGCCAGGAGGTATCAGAACCGCAGTTACCAATCACGGTGGCGGGCATTATAACCATTCAGTTTTTTGGAGTATTATGAAGCCGTCTGCTAGCGGAGGCGGTGGGAAACCAACTGCTGAACTTAGCAAATGTATCATTCGCGATTTTGGTGATTTTATCAAATTTCGTGAAGCTTTTACCAAAGCGGCAGGTGGTTTGTTTGGCAGTGGTTGGGTTTGGCTAGTAAAAGATACCACCGGTAAACTTTCTCTTATCACTACCACCAATCAAGCTAGCCCTATTTCTTGGGGGTTAAAACCGCTATTAACTATTGATGTTTGGGAGCATGCTTATTATTTAAAATATCAAAATAAACGAGCAGAATATGTAGAAGCTTGGTGGAATGTTCTTGATTGGCAAGAGGTAGCAAAGAGGTATCAAGAATAATGGCTTAGTCCTGAATAAGGACCTTTTACCAGCTCAGTGTCCTTACGTTTGGGTGAGCCAAGCTGAAGGGTGGTGGGTGGTTAACTGGGAAGAAACGGAAAAGAGATTAGTTGGTTAAGATAAGTTTAACCTCTTTCTAATTCGTGCGAATAGGAAAATAAGAATTTAAATAATTTATTATGACTTTATTAAAAATAAAAAATCTTCGCGTCAGTGCTGAGCATACTGCTATTATTGATATTGCAGATTTAGTTATTAAACCCAGCGAAATTCATGCTTTAATGGGTCCCAATGCTTCTGGTAAATCAACCTTAGCTCAAGTTATAGCTGGTAATCCTTTATATACCATAAAACATGGAAATACTTATTTTTTAGAAAAAAAAATAAATCACTGGACCCCAGAAGCCAGGGCCAAAGCCGGTATCTTTTTAGCTTGGCAGTATCCGCAAAGTATTCCGGGATTAACTGTACGAAATTTTTTACGCACTATTTACAACAATTTACTAGCTAGTCAGAAAAAAAATATTTTAAGTTTAATTGAATTTAATAAGTTATTAGTTAAAGAAGCTGATCGATTAGATTTTCCAGATAAATTATTTGATCGTTCAGTTAACGATGGTTTTTCTGGTGGTGAAAAAAAGAAACTGGAAATATTGCAAATGTTATTACTTAAACCAAAATTGGCTATTATTGATGAAATTGATTCAGGATTAGATATTGATGCTATAAAAACCATTGCTAAAGTGATACGCCAGCAAAAAAATATGGGAATTCTAGTAATCACTCATTATCAGAGAATTTTGAAATATTTAAAACCAGATAAAGTATACGTGTCTATTAAAGGTAAAATTGTTAAAAAAGGTAAGGGGGCTTTAATCGAGCAGATTGAAAAGTCTGGCTATAAAACTTTTAATTAAAAAATGAACAGCAAACATTTAAAATCACCAGAATACATTTATGGTTTTCCTGATGATGTTAAACCGGTTTATTCTATTCCACATGGTTTATCAACCAATGTCGTGGCCGAACTATCAAGTATTAAAGCAGAACCAATCTGGCTTAAAAAAATGCGTCGTCAGGCTTTAGAGATTTTTAAACATAAAAAAATGCCTGACTGGGGCGGTAACTTAAGTAAATTGGATTTTAATAAAATTCAATACTATCTTAAACCAACCGAACGTCAGGTAAGTAATTGGCAGCAAGTGCCACCACAAATAAAGAAAACTTTTGATCGTTTAGGCGTGCCTCAGGCCGAGGCTAAATTTTTATCAGGCGTTGGTGCTCAATACGAATCAGAAGTAGTTTACAGCCATCTTAAGCAAGAATGGCAAAAATTGGGAGTTCTATTTTGTGATTTATCCTCGGCAGTTAATTTGTATCCCGATCTAGTTAAGCAATATCTTGGTAAATTAGTGTTAATGGCTGATAATAAATTTTCAGCTTTAAATAGCGCGGTGTGGTCGGGCGGCAGTTTTGTTTATATACCAAAGGATGTGCGGGTAACAGTGCCGCTGCAGGCTTATTTTCGGCTTAATGCTAAAAATATGGGGCAATTTGAAAGAACTTTGATTATTGCCGAGGAGGGTAGTGAAGTTTCTTATGTTGAAGGTTGCACAGCGCCCAGATATTCGGTAGATTCTTTACACGCCGCTGTAGTAGAAATTTTTGCTAAACCTTATTCACGCGTGCGTTATACTACTATACAAAACTGGTCTAATAATGTTTATAACCTAGTCACTAAACGAGCCCAAGCCCAAGAAGGCGCCATAGTAGAATGGATTGATGGTAATTTTGGCAGTAAATTAACAATGAAATACCCGGCAATAATTTTAAAAGGCAAAGGCGCGAAAGGCGATATGTTATCGCTGGCCGTAGCTAGTAAAGGACAACACCAAGACAGCGGAGCAAAAATGATTCATTTAGTGCCCGATACCAGTTCACGCATTGTTTCCAAATCTGTTAGCGTTTTAGGTGGGCGCGCAAGTTTCCGCGGTTTGGTCAAAGTGGTCAAGGGGGCTACAAATGTAAAAGCTAAATCACAATGCGATGCCTTGTTATTAGATAGTAAATCGCGCGCTGATACTTATCCCACTATACAAGTAGATGAACCACAAGCCCAAGTTGAACATGAGGCTTCAGTTTTTAAAATTCAACAAGATCAATTATTTTATTTACAATCCCGTGGTTTATCTCAAGAAGAGGCTACTTCTTTGATTATCAGCGGCTTTATTGAACCCATTGCTCGCGAATTACCAATGGAATATGCCTTGGAATTAAATCGGTTAATTAAATTAGAAATGGATGGGTCAGTTGGTTAATGGTATTAGTTTATGATATATAAACGAATTAATAAAAAATTAAAATTAGCTACCGTAGGAAAGAATTTTCATATACTTATTAAAAAAGATAAGGAATTAGACCACATTATTTATGGTGCGACAAGAAATAAAGAATTGCAGGGAAAAATTGTTTTGGAACAGAACGCTAAAGTTAATTTTTATTTATTATTATGGCAGTGCCAAAATTTAACTACCAAGCTAGATTTTATTTTGTCAGGTCAAGGCGCTCGGGCACAAATTAACATCTTGGCTTTAGCTGGCAACCAAGATAAACACAATTTTGATTTACAGCTTCAGCACCAGAATAAAAATATTTATAGTCGGTTAAATTTAAAGAGAATATTGTGGCAACAAGCAGATAGTTACAGCCAAGAAAGTTTAAAAATAAACAAAAACGCCGATGGCGCTGATGCTCATTTGTCCGATAGAATTATTTTAATGGGAAATAATAGCAAAGTAATAGGTCAACCGATTTTAGAGATTTTAAATAATAATGTGCAGGCATCGCATAGTGCCGCCAGTGGTAGATTATCTGAACCAGAAATTTTTTATCTACAATCTCGCGGGCTTGACGAGCCAAGAGCAAAAAGTTTATTATTGGATAGCTTTATCAAGGAGGTATTGCCGTCTGATAAGAAAATCAGCAGTTTAATTAAACAGCAATTAAGTTTATATGTTAAATCTAGATAAAATAAGAGCTGAATTTCCTTTTTTTCAGCAAAAGAAAAATGGTAGACCTTGGGCATTTTTAGATAATGCCGCCTCTAGCCAAAAACCAGAAAGAGTTTTAGGGGTTATGGATGAATTTTATCGTACTACTTACGCCAATATCCATCGGGGTATTTATGATGTAGCCGAGGTGGCTACAGCCAAATTTGAAGAAGCTCGGGCTATGATAGCTAATTTTATTAAAGCGCCTGACGCTAATAATATTATTTTTACTAAAAATACTACTGAAGCTATAAATTTAGTAGCTTATTCTTTGGGAACAACTCTTAAAATTGGTGAGGAAATATTGCTTAGTGAAATGGAACATCACGCCAATTTAATACCTTGGCAGCAAGCAGCACAGCGCACTGGCGCTAAATTATGCTTTATTCCTATTAAACAAGATTTTCGTTTAGATTTAACTTTACTGAAAGATCTTCTTAATAAAAAAACTAGAGTAGTGAGCATTACGGTAATGTCTAATACTTTAGGAACAGTAAATGATATTAAATATATTATTGACCAAGCGCATAAAGTTGGCGCTGTGGTTTTGATTGACGCCGCACAAGCAGCGGTTCATCAACCAATAGACGTGGGCAAGCTTGATTGTGATTTTTTAGCTTTTTCCAGTCATAAAATTTATGGCCCCTGTGGTATTGGCGCGCTTTATGGTAAAGCAGAAGCGTTGGCGTCGTTGCCACCTTTTTTAACTGGCGGGCATATGATTAGCGATGTTTGGTTTGATCGTGCCACTTGGAATGAAGCGTCGGGCAAGTTTGAAGCTGGTACGCCGCCAATTACCGAAGCTATTGGTTTTGCTGAAGCTGTTAGGTTTATTCAAGGAATTGGCTGGCCAGCTATTGAAAAACACGAACATGATTTAACTAATTATGGATTGGAGCAATTAAAAAAGATTGATGGTTTAAAGTTATTTGGACCAACTGATAGCCAAGAGCGGGGCGCTTTATTTTCTTTTACTTTAGCCAAGCTTCATGCGCACGATGTGGCTGGTATTTTGAATGAGTTGGGTGTGGCAGTGCGCGCCGGGCATCATTGCACCGCTCCGTTACATAAAAAATTTGGTTTGGTTGCCACCACCCGCGCCAGTTGTGCTATTTATAATACTCGCGAGGATATTGATAGATTGGTAGAAGGAATTAAGCAGGCACAGAAATTACTTGGTTAAAACATTCTTACTCTAAACTCTTACTCTTACTGAACAAATGGATTTATATCAAGCTAATATTTTAGATCATTATAAACACCCGCGGCATCGGGGTAAACTAAAACAGCCAACAGTCCAAGGCGAACACGCAGTGCCTTTGTGCGGAGATAGTTTAACTATTGAATTGGAAATCAAAAATAATAAAATTATTGACGCTGCGTTTGTGGGCGAGGGTTGCGTTTTGTCGCAGGCTTCGGCTTCTATTTTGTTAGAAGAAATTATTGGCAAAAAAGTTTCACAAATAGAGAATTGGGATAAGCAAAAAATTCTGGATTTGCTTAAAATTCAAGTTGGGCCCAATCGTTTAAAATGTGCCACTTTATCTTTAGATTGTTTAAAGCAAGCTCTTACTAAGCAGCCCTAGGCCGCGAGATAATACTGGCAATTACCCCAAACACAAAGATAATAGCATGGAACAAGTGTTCCATTGTTTCTAAATGAAAAATGTCAAATAAATTCGGGAGAGTTAAACCGCTCAATAACATCAGCATACTAAAAGCCGTAACTGTTTCCAGATAGCGCTTAAGCCACATTACGCTTTCGCTAAACCAACCCAAACCAACCCCTACTAAACCCAAGATAAAATAAACAGCGCTTTGCCAAATATCTAACTCCACCAGATGGGGGATTTTCACTACAAAAATACCAAATAAACCAGCTAGCATTAATATAATTCCGGCAATTTTGGCAAATATTTTAGTCATACTCTAGTATATCAATTTCCAGAGCTAAACGCCGTTTGGCGTTTATACTCTTTTAATCTAAGACTTAAGAACTTTCGACCCGGAGTTGTTTTAAGATAATAATCACGGCGTTTAGCATCCTGTTCATTAAGGCAACCCTCAAAATATATTAGGCAAAAAGGTAATCTATATTTAGTAGAAAAGTTAAGCCCGTGTTTATGTTCCTTTAAGGGTCCAGCCAGATTATTAGTATAACCAGTATATAGACGATTATCCCGCTGGCTTTTTAAAATGTAGATGTAATGGAATATACTGGAAGTTGTATTGCTGGGCATAGTATTATTGTATACCGTTTTTATTTTTTTTGCGAGTGTCCAAAAAAGAAAAGCGTGCTATACTAATATTATATGAGTAAAGTTTGTGTCATCGGCGGAGCCACCTGGGATGTGTTACTTACCTCCCGGGAAGCAAAATTTGTTAAAGTTAAAGCCAGTGGCCGAGTACAAGAGGCGTTAGCTTTTTTATATGGCGCTAAGATAGATACCTCGGGCAGTGAATATTCTTTTGGCGGAGGAGCCTCTAATGTTTCGGTTAGTTTGCGGCGTTTAGGGATCAAAGTAGATATTGTTACTAGATTAGGAAAAGATTGGCGCGCCAAAGAAATTATTAGTCATTTAAAAAAAGAAAAAGTCGGTGTGCGGCACATAATTTTAGATAACAAATCTTATTCGGCCGTTTCCTTTATCATCACTGCCGGTGGCGCTCATGAACACGTGGCATTTGTAGATAGAGGCGCTACGGTAAATTTTAAAATAACTGACAGTTTAGCAACCCACGATTATAATTGGTTTTACATTACTTCTTTGGCTAATCCTGGTTGGTTTAAATTTATGGGAAAGTTTTTGCAAGCGGCACGGCGTAAAGCTAAAAAAGTTTTTTGGAATCCAGGAAGCTTACAACTTAAATCAGCGCGTCAATTAAAACCATTACTTAAATATTTGACAGTGTTAGATTTAAATCAAGATGAAGCTTTTAAGCTGGTTTATGATTTGGATTTTAAAGCCCGGACCATTGCTGATGTTTTAAGAATAATTTATGGTCTGGGAGTAAAAATTGTTATCATTAGCGCGGGTTCTAAAGGTGCTTATTGTTTCAATGGTCAATGTATTATTTATTACCCTTCTTATCGGGTAAAGCCAATAAATACCATTGGCGCTGGTGATTCTTTTGGTTCTGGTTGGTTGGCAGGGTATTTGGCTTCGCGGGGCGATATTAAACAAGCGATGAGGTGGGGAATGGCTAACAGCAATTCAGTGATTATGAAAACAGGAGCCCAGCGAGGTTTATTAAATAGAAAACAATTATCATCCTTTA
>CAZGYI010000015.1:13080-17206 GCA_964530635.1 uncultured Gammaproteobacteria bacterium
ATTTGGAGAAATTATTTGGCAAAAATTATCAACTACAATCCGAGAGAAAAATTTCTCAACCCGGGCAGTTTGCCGCCAAAGAAAAAGTGATTATTAAAACTGAAAAAGCAGAATTATCACTTAGAGTTATTGGCCCCACACGCCACCAGACACAGGTTGAGTTGGCTATTACCGATTGTGTTAAATTGGGTATAAAACCAGCCATTCGTTTATCAGGTGATTTATCAGGAACACCAGGCTGTATTTTAACTGGTCCCCAAGGAGAGTTGCTTTTAAAGCAGGGAGTAATAGTGGCTCAAAGGCATTTGCATATTAGTCCAGAAGAGGCAAAACAATACAATTTAAAAAATAATCAGATTATTTCTATAAAAATACCAGGCAACAGAGCAGTGACTTTTCACGAGGTTGTAGTTAGGTCTCACCCAGGCGTGGATGAACTTTCTTTTATGCTAGATACTGATGAAGCTAATGCCGCGGGGTTAAGGGCTGGAGAGCGGGGCGAGATCGTATACTAGTTTTTCATATTAGAATCGTTCGTACGAACGATTCTAATATAGATTATCGAGATATAAATGGAGAATTTTTATGACAACTAGAGAATTAGAAAAATTATTAAAAGCTGTTGCTAACCGACGAAGGTTGGATATTGTTCGTGTTTTGTCGCGACAGAAATCAAGTTCAGTAATAAATCTTGCCAGTACTTTACGTTTAAGTTTTCGTTCAACCTCTAAACATTTGCAGATTTTATATCAGGAGGGTCTTGTTGAATCTGAACAAATAGGTAGATCGGTGGAGTATCATTTAGCGGATGATTTATCAGTTAGACATAAACAAATTTTGAATTTTCTTATAAAATGACTATGGTATCGTTCGTACGAACCATTCTATAATATGATGGAGCAATTAACAAGATTAGATGGTAATTATATTTTAGTTTTAAATGCGGGAAGCGCTACTTTAAAGTGGGCTTTGTATAGCAATGATCTGCAAGAGATGGGTCGGGGAGTAGTAGAACGGATTGGTTTGCCTGACTCTTTTTGCGAGAGTAGAATTATTGGTAAATTGGTGATTAAAAAAGAAAAAATTAAAAATCACCTGGAAGCTTTGGCTTGGGTATTAAAGCTGATTGCCTGGCACCATTTTTCCTTAATCCAGATTAAAAAAGTGGGGCATCGGGTGGTACATGGTGGCGATAAATTTATCAAAGCTACTAAATTAAATAAACAGGTAATTAAGCAGTTGGCTAATAATAATAAGCTAGCGCCACTGCATAATCCAGTGCAATTGGAAACTATTAAGCAATCGTTAAAATTCTTACCCCAAGCAGAACAATGGGCGGTTTTTGATACAGCCTGGTTTGCTGATTTACCTGATTATGTTAAGTTTTATGCCTTGCCTTTGGCTTTACAAAAAAAGAACAATATTAGACGTTATGGTTTTCACGGTATTTCACATCAGTATGTGGCAGAAAAGGCTACAGGATTGCTGAATAAAAATTTATCTGAAGTAAACTTAATTACTTGCCACCTAGGTAGCGGTTCTAGTATAACAGCAGTGAGAAATGGTAAAGTGATTGATACTTCATTAGGTTTTACGCCGCTTGAGGGATTAATGATGACTACACGGATAGGAGACATTGATCCAGGTTTGGTTTTGTATTTAATTGAGAACCTAAAATTAAAACCCAGCGCGGTTAATAAATTATTAAATAATCAGTCAGGTTTATTGGGTATTGCTGGCGTTAAAGATATGCGCGAAGTACTTATTCGTGCTGGTTATGAGGTTTTGGGATATAAAATTAGTCACAAAACCTCTGTGTTAGAAAAAAACAATGCCAAGCTCGCCCTAAAAATGTTTATTTATCGGGTGCAAAAATATATTGGTGCTTATGCTGCCATTTTAGGAAAAGTAGACGCCATAGTGTTCACTGGAGCTATTGGCGAACGCAACGAAACCATCCGTACTTTTATTATGAAAGGTCTACTTAACCTTAAACATATTCAAGAATTTATTATTCCGACCAATGAAGAGTTGGCTATTACAAGAGAAATTATTAATCAAAAATAAATTACTAATAAAAAGACCCAATAACTTAATTATAAATTTATGAGTAATAAGTCTCTCAAACTAGAAATCTTACAAAAAATGTCAGAATTAGCTACAGCCGGTTTTGGCTTGGTAGCGGCTCTGGCCTGGAACGATGCTATTCAATCATTATTTAAACAAATTTTTGGCATCCAATCAGCAGTATGGGCAAAATTTGTTTACGCAGTTATTATTACTAGTTTGGTTGTATTTATAACTATGAGATTAGGAAATCTAATAGCCAAAATTAAATATCAAGGCAATAAGGAGGAAAATGACAGCAAAGATAAATAATTTGAATTGGAAAATTGGCGGGCAAGCTGGCTATGGTATTTTGTCAGCCGGAGAAATTTTTGCTTACTCGTGCCTACGGGGCGGTTTGGAAACTTTTGCTTATTTAGAATATCCTTCGTTGATTCGTGGCGGGCATAATACTTATCAGGTTTGGGTGAGGGAGGATAATGTACAGGCGCATTCTGCCCAGGTCGATTTATTAGTGGCTTTAAATCGGGAAACAGCGGATCGACATCTTCAGGAAATAGTTAAAAACGGCGCTTTAATTTACGATACCGATGACAAGTTTTTAAGCGAATGGTCTTGTCCGCGCCGCGATATTGTTTGTTTAGGCATGCCGCTTGGCAGTTTAGCTGAACAAGCTGGGGGCAAGAAATTTATGAGTAACGTAGCAGGCGTAGCTGCTTCTTTTGCTTTGGTTAAATTTCCTTTTAATTTAATAGAAGAATTTATTACCAGAGCGTTTACTAAGAAAGGTCAGAATGTGGTGAATATAAATTTAGAAACCGCGCGAGTAGCTTATGAATATGTGATTAAGAATTTTGGCGATAAATTGGCTTATGAATTAAAACCTAAAGAAGTTAAAGAAAAAAGAATGTTAATAAATGGCAATGAAGCTATAGCTTTAGGCGCGATTAAAGCTGGAGTTAAATTTTTTGCCGCCTACCCCATGACACCAGCTTCTTCAATTTTGCATTATTTAGCTAGCCAAGAAAGAAAATATAATATTGTGGTTAAACAAACCGAAGATGAGATTTCAGCTATGAATATGATAGCTGGCGCCGGTTTTACTGGCGTGCGCGCCATGACAGCCACTTCAGGCGGTGGTTTTGCTTTAATGAGCGAAGCTTTGGGTTTGGCTGGTATGGTAGAGTCGCCAGCAGTGATTGCTTTGGTGCAACGTCCGGGGCCCGCTATCGGACTTCCCACCTGGACAGAACAGGGAGATTTACGATTTGCTTTACATACTGGGCAAGGAGATTTTCCGCGGGTGGTTTTGGCGCCAGGTGATCCAGAAGAGTGTTTTTATCTGACTTTTGCAGCCTTTAATTTAGCTGAAAAATATCAGTTGCCAGTGATTATTTTAAGTGATAAATATTTAGCTGAGGCGCGACAGACTTTACCGTTTTTTAATACTAGTAAATTAAAAATAGAACGCGGCGAGTTGCTTGAATCAGGCGGGATAATAGGGCAGAGATTTAATCGTTATGCTGATAGTACTACTGGTGTTTCGGAACGCACCTTGCCTGGTATGCCCGGGGGCGTTTTTACAGCCAACAGTGATGAACATGATGTTACTGGTTTGACAGAAGAAAGCGAAGAAAATAGAAAAATAATGATGGATAAAAGAATGCGCAAATTACAACTCTTGAAAAATGGCATTAAAGAGCCAGTTAAACTTTATGGCCCAACTAAGGCAGATATTACTCTGGTTGGTTGGGGATCAACCAAAGGTCCTATTTTAGAATCCATGAAAATACTGAATGGCGCAATTCGTCATCCTGAACTTGTTTCAGGATCTAAAGTGAATTTCCTACAAGTAAGATTATTAAATCCCTTCCCAGTTAAAGAAGTGGATAGTGTTTTGCGTCAAGCCAAGCGCCGAATTTTAATTGAAAATAACTTTTCTGGACAATTAGGCGGTTTAATTCGGGAAAAAATCGGCATTGATATAACTGATAAATTATTAAAATACGACGGCCGACCAATCAGTCCGGAAGAAATAGTGGATTTCATAAATTCAAAA
>CAZGYI010000016.1:0-16105 GCA_964530635.1 uncultured Gammaproteobacteria bacterium
TTAGAAAGTATTAAATTTTACTCATAATATTTTAGATTCCCGATCAGGTCGGGAATGACAAAGAAGAGAGATATAAAAAAAGTTGATTTCAAATTTTCCAAAACCAACTCTTATTTGTTATTTTATTGTATACAGATGAGCCCAGGTCCGCGCCATAGTTTAAGAAACTCTATTGCCTCATACCACTTTTGGCAATACACACCTTCTAATAATAAATGTTGGCGCAACACTCGTTCTGCCGGCCCTGCTATATGAAGACTATATTCTATTTTGTTTTTCATAATAACTCCAGATCTATATTTATTTTATTTTGCCGACAAAATAAAAAATAAAGATGCAACTATTCCTAGATCAATGGCTGATTTGATCGCTTGGGGCGGCCTTTTAAAAAGGCTAAAAAATAACGCCGGCAGGAAAAATATCACTATTACTATGGTTTGCAAATATACCGAAATAACTATTACACCAATCATCAAAAAAATTCCTACCAGAAACCATTTATAAAAACGGTCATTAAAATGCAAAGCCAATGTCCATTTATAGCCATGATCAATTGCCATGTCCTCTATATCTTTAACCATTTCACGACTAAAAATAATCAATACTGTACCAATAAACAAATACCATAATGCAGCGACGTTGTATCCTAAAAAAATAGGAAACAATATAGGCGCTGTGGAAGTAAATGATACTAATATTATTGGTATCAATGGGAAACGACGTGTTTCTGAATAGATCAAGCCTATGCCAACTACCAACAACGGCAATAATCCTGAAACGCCATAATATACCCAGCTAAAGAATATTAAAGTTAATGACCATATCCAAAGTATTACTGTTACCAACCAAAAATTATGGTGATTCTTAACAGCTAAAATCTTTCTTTTTTTTTAAATCGTGAAATCTATCACGTAAATCATTTTGCATCATAGTAGCAGAACCAATCGATACAACAATTAAGGTTGGTAAAAACCATTCGTTTATATGTCCAGCCAACTTAAAGGCTACTATAGTCAAGAGACCGGCCATCAATACTATTGATAACCTCAAGGCCTTAATCCAGTTTTTCATTTATTATCCTTTAAATTGTTAATTAATAATTACGATGTTTGTATTTAAAAACATCTTAACATTATAACAATTTAAAATCAAAAACCCCGAGGTTAACTCGGGATTTGAATCTTATCTCTTCCGCCACCTATTCGACAAGCTCAAGATGACAAAAACTCTTTATCGTTTTTGCCACTGTGGCGCGCGGCGGGCTTTTTTCAATCCTGGCTTTTTCCTTTCTTTGACTCTGGCATCACGACTTAAAAAGCCATGGGGCTTTAAAGTCTTCCTTAATTTTTCATCGGCAATAATTAAACTGCGAGAAATACCATGACGCACTGCTTCGGCTTGCCCAGATTTACCACCACCAGCTACTTTTATTTGAAAATTAAATTTATCCGACAACCCACTATACTTTAATGGCTGTAAAATAATAAACTGATGTTCAAAATTGGGAAAATATTGGATTAAGGTTTGGTTATTAATCACTATCTCGCCCTTGCCATTACTAAACAAACGAACACGAGCTACTGCTTCTTTTCTTCTACCCACGGCAAAAATATAACCAAGGGATTTAATTGTGGTCTTGCCGGGTTTAACAGCCGGAACTGGGTGAACCTTAGACGGGGCGAGTTTGGCTGATTTAGGATGCGCTGTTTTAGTCGCTCGCGCCTTTTTAACTGATTTGGCTTTGATTTTATACTTTTCTACCATAATTATTTAGCTCTCCGATAAACGGTTAAATTTTTGATGATGCTTTTGCTTAATCTATTCTTGGGTAACATATGTTCTACTACATTTTTAAATAATCTAGCGGGATCTTTTTTAAATTGCTGTTCTAAGGTAGTAATTTTTAATCCGCCTGGATATCCGGAAAATTTGTAATAACGCTTAGTTTTTAATTTACTACCAGTAAACTTCAGCTGCTCCACATTTTGTACCAATACTTTAATTTGCGGATTACAATTAGGCTTAAATGAAACAGTTTTTTTGCCGCGCAAAGCGCTAGCCACCAACGAAGCTAATCTGCCTAAAGATTGACCAGCTGCATCATAATCAATAATTTTTGGTAAATTAACCATATACCCAGTATATCAACTTCGCTCGCCAAAATTTAAGCGAGAGAAGTATATTAATGCTAAATGATCTAAATTTTGATTATACATAAATAATGTAAGCGTTAGTATTTTAATGACAGCTTAAAAGAGAAGTTGTATTACTGGGTATATTAAACAAATTCAATTAAGACTGACTTAGCGCCATCGCCTCGACGCCGCGGTAATTTAACAATGCGCGTATAACCACCTTTTCTTTCTTGATAACGAGGTGATAAAACCTCCAATACTTTCTTAACGCTATTTTCGGTGGGTAAACGCCTTAATAATAAACGGCGCGCTGCCAGATTGTTAGCTTTACCCTTAGTAATAAGTCGTTCCACATAGCTACGTATCTCTTTGGCTTTAGCCTCGGTAGTTTTTATTTTTTCATACAAAATCAAGCTCGCTGCTAAATTTTTTATTAACGCCTGGCGCGGACCTTTGGTTCTGCCTAAAATTCTACCTTTTTTTCTATGCCTCATATTATTTAAATTTCTTTCTTGGGGCGACCACGTTTTTTAACAACCTTTTTATCTAGTTCCTCAACTACATCCACTGTTATAGTCTCTAGCTCTAAGGTTTTGGTCCGCTCGCTTAAAATAAAATTAAAATGATCTACTAAAATTTTACTAGCTTCTTGTACAGATTGAAGTGGCGAAATGGTACCGTCGGTTTCAATATCAAAGGTTATTTTATCATAATTAGTAACTTGACCAACGCGCACATCTTCTATATTAAAACCTACCTTAACAATGGGTGTAAAAATAGCATCCACCGCAATCTGTCCTAATTCTGCTTTTTCCTTTTCTCGATTCTCCACCGGCACATAACCACGCCCCTGCCTGACTGTTAATTCCATTTCTAATTCAGCCTTTTTTTCAGTAAGTGTGGCAAGGTGTAAATCTTTATTAATAATTTCCACATCACTGGTAGTTTTAATATCTCCAGCCATAACCTCTTTTTCACCAGAGGCCTTAAGCAGTATTTTAACTGGTTCAACATTATACACTTTTAAACGCAGACGTTTTAAATTTAATAAAATTTCTACCAAATCTTCTTTGATTCCAGGCAAAGAAGAAAATTCATGACTCACGCCTACTACTTTCACTGCTGTCACTGCCGAACCTGGTAAAGAAGAAATCATTACCCGACGCAAGGTATTAGCTAAGGTAGTGCCATAACCTGGAAAACAAGGCTCAATAACTATTGAATCATGATTTTTACCTAGATTAATAACTCTCAAATTTTTCGGCAAGGGTATTGATTCCATAAAGTTAATAAATTAGTAATAATTAAATTATCTAGAATAATATTCTACAATTAAACTCATATCAACATTCTGACCAACTTGTTCGGGTATTGGCAATGCCGTCAGTTGGCCCTTTAACTCTTTAGCATCGATAGCCAACCAATCTTGTAATATCTGTTTACCCCAATTCTTTTGTAATTGTTCAAAATAATGTGATTTTAAACTATTGATATCAATACTAATTATTTCTCCTGGTTTAACTTGATAAGAAGCAATGTCTACCTTTTTGCCATTAACCTGAATGTGGCCATGATTAACTAACTGTCTGGCAGCAGCTCTGGTTTTGGCAAAACCCAAACGCCAAACCACATTATCCAAACGAGTTTCTAATAATTGTAACAAGATAACATCAGTGGCTCCTTTTTTCTTAATAGCTTTTTTATAATAATTAGCAAATTGCCTCTCTAACAAGCCATAAATATAACGCGCTTTTTGCTTTTCCCTTAACTGTCTACCAAAAGTGGTTAATTTTCCCCGTCCCTTAACACCATGCATACCCGGCGGATAATTTCTCCGGGTTAAGGGGCACTTATCAGTAGAACAAACCTTTTCGCCTAAGCGGCGGCATATTTTATGTTTAGGACCTATAAATCTTGCCATATTTCTTAAATAAATATTTATACTCGACGCGGACGTGGAGGCCGACAACCATTATGCGGCGTTGGTGTTAAATCTTTAATAGACAAAATCACTAAACCATTAGCATAAAGCGCTCTAATAGCTGCTTCGCGACTTACACCCACCCCTTTAATCCTAACGTCTACTTCTTTCAAACCGTATATTCTAGATTTTTCCACTACATTTTTTACTACAATACCAGCAGCATAAGGCGTAGCTTTCTTCGGCCCCTTAAAACCAACTTGCCCAGCAGAAGAATAAGCAATAATATTACCGTTCTGATCACTTAAAGAAATGATGGTATTGTTATAACTAGCCAAAATATGAGCAATACCACGCGTCACCTGCCGCTTGCGTCTGCTCCGTTTAGTAATTCGGGACTTAGCCTCGATTTCTTCCACGATTGCTTTTGTTGGCTTATTTTTATTGTCTTCAGTAGTCATAAATTATGTTTTTTGTGCCGGTGGCTTACGACCAGAACCCATAGTTCGCCTAACATTACCACGCACCGTTCGCGAATTAGTTTTGGTACGCTGCCCCCTGACTGGCAAACCTTTAGCATGCCGAGAACCACGATATGAACCAATTTCTTTTAATCTTTTGATATTCAATAAAATCTCACGCTTTAATTCTCCCTCAACTTTATGTTCTTTTTCAATTATCTCTCTTAATTTATTTACCTGATTTTCAGATAAATCACGTGTACGAATATTAACATCAACCCCTGTTTGCGCTAGTATTTTTTTGGCTTTAGCAAAACCAATGCCATAAATATAGGTTAACGAGGCTTCAATCCTCTTATCGTTGGGTAAATTTATGCCTGCAATTCTAGCCATATATTTTTGGTTATTTAGTTCCTGGTTCCTAGTTAATAATTCACGGATTTATAAAATAATTTACGATTAGCCATTTGCTACTGGCTATTAGCCACTAACCCTGCCGTTGTTTATGTTTAGGATTAGAACAAATAATTACCAAACGCTTGCCACGTCTAACGCGTCGACACTTTTGACAAATTGGTTTTACTGAAGCTCTAACTTTCATGCCCGGTAACAATAACTTGACCTGCTAAAAAATCAAGCGGGTCAAAAATCTTAATAATTAAAGTTGATGGTTCTAAAAATAACATAGATTGATAATATAATATCAGTAATTTTTATAAGTACTAGCTTAAGTCAAGTGTTTTTATTGGGATAAAATTAATAGCGATAAATAATTCTTCCCTTAGTTAAATCATAAGGTGTCATTTCCATCCTTACTCGATCGCCGGGGAGTAATCGAATCCTGAACATTCTCATTTTTCCAGCCAGATGACCTAGAATATTATGCCCATTATCCAACTTCACTTTAAAAGTCGCGGCCGGCAATAATTCTTCTATAACACCATCTACTTCTAAAAAACCTTTACTATTAGTTTTAATGGAGTTTTCTGTCACTAAATTATTAAAATAAGACTAAAAAAATAAATTTATGCCAGTTGTTGATAAAAAACGGACATAAATTTACAACCTAATGATTGTAGATTTCTATAGACTAGGGCTTTAAACAAAACAAAAATATGTTAATTACAACTGTAACAAAGTATATAACTTTTGGGCTAGATGTCAAGGGAAAACTTTATCCGACTTAAAAATCTAGGAACTTTTTTGCTAATATTAGCTAAAAAACTAGGATAATAAATAAAATCTACTGCCTGTATTCCCGGTTTAGCTGAAAGCCACTCCACTGCCTTAGTTAAGGGTAAATTAACGATTTTTTCCTGCCAGGAAGTCCAGGGAAAATTTTGAATTATCTGCTTATCAAATTCAAGCATAGTATCAACTTGTTTACCTGATTCGGAAATTTGCCACTCTGCCTCTGGCCAGTTACTCTCGGGGTCTAAAACCACCCAGCCCTGGGGCACGTTTTTTTGAATATTGAAAATAACCAATTCCCTATATTCATTTAATTTATAAGTAATGGTCATTCCACCAACATTAATTATCCGATTCCCCTGCTGTTCAACTTTTGCTAAACTTTCACCAGCTGCTAAAACTTTACCGGGTATCACGCTTAAATTAAAAAAAGACTCACTGGTTTCTAAATTAATTTTAACTGGAATAGCTAAGGAAATATTTTGTTTTTGCGGTGTGATAATAAATTCAACCTTGGGCAAAACCAAATACAATACACCAAGCAAGATACTCAAACTAATTAAGCTAAATATTGTTAGCCAAAAACGATTCTTTTTATTGGCAATAATTTTTCTAGCAGACATTAATTGGAAAGTTTATAATCATTTACCAATAACAGCTTTAATTCTCCTCACCCCTGCTGAAACTGCTTCTTCTTTAATAATTTTAAAACTACCAAGCTGGCCAGTGCGCTCCACATGCGGCCCACCGCAAATTTCTGCTGAATAATTTCCAACAAAATAAACTTTTACTTGATTACCTAACTTGGCATACTTTTCTTCAAATAAACCCATAGCTCCTTTTTTCTTCGCCTCATCAACTGATAGCATTTCAAAATGAACCGGTAAATCTTCCCTAATTTTCTCATTAACAATTTTTTCTACTTTTGATATTTCTTCCTCCGTCATTTTGGCAGAATGGGAAAAATCAAATCGCAACCGCTCGGCCGTAATATTACTCCCTTTTTGCTCCACTTGATCACCTAAAACCTCACGCAAAGCCTGATGCAAAAGATGAGTAGCGGTGTGATACTTAACAACTATTTCTGAATTATCAGCTAATCCTCCTTTAAATTGCCCGGTTGAAGCAGTACGAGAAAGATCTTGATGTTTTTTAAATTCAGCTGCAAAATCTTTTTGATCTATTTTAAAACCTTGCTCGCAAGACATCTCTTCTGTTAATTCTAATGGGAAGCCATAGGATTGATATAAATCAAACGCCGCTTTACCATCTACTTTGGATAATTTACTAAATTCTTTTAACCCTTTCTCAAGAGTTCTACTAAATTTTCCTTCCTCTATTTTTAACTCATTAATTATAAATTCTTTATTTTGCTGTAATTCAGGATATACATCTTTAAAAGATGAGACAATAACTTCAGCTATTGGCTCAACTAAATTATCTTTGACACCAACTAATTTACCATAACGAATCGCTCGACGAATTAAACGACGAACTACATACCCTTGACCTATATTAGATGGTTTAATACCCCTGGAATCACCTATAATAAAAACCGCGGCTTTAATATGATCAGCTATAATTCTAATTGCTTTTTCATAGTCTTTTTGAGCTGATTTTTTAATCATAGAAATAATCGGTGCAAATTCCTGTATTGCAAAAACATTATCACAACCATTTAATACAGCCAGGACTCTTTCCAAACCCATACCCGTATCCACGATGTTTTGTTTTAATGGCTCATATTTATCATCAGCTGTTTTATTGTACTGCATAAACACATCATTCCAAATCTCTACCCAACCTTCTTTGTTATCAGCAGTCACTAAATCAGGTGGTTCCCCTTTACCAGTCCAATAAAACATTTCCGTGTCAGGACCGCACGGGCCGGTTTGCCCTGCTGGGCCCCACCAGTTATCTGCTTTTCCTAAAAAGTAAATCCGCTTTTCTGGTATACCCAAAGATCTCCAAATTTTGGCTGATTCTTCGTCTCGCGGCGCATCTGCGTCACCCGCAAAGCAGGATACTGCTAATTTCTCTAGTGGTAAATTAAGTTCCTTGGTTAAAAATTCAAAACTCCATCCAATTGCTTCTTTTTTCCAATAACCTGCCCCAATACCATCAGGTTTTTCAGGGTCGCCTAAAGACCAATTCCCCAACATTTCAAAAAATGTTAAATGCACATCATTGCCAACCTTATCTATATCCACTGTCCTGATACACTTTTGACAAGATACCAAACGCTTGCCACCAGGATGTTTTTCTCCTAAAAGATAAGGCACTAACGGATGCATACCAGCGGTAGTAAATAAAATTGTCGGATCGTTTTCGGGAATCAAAGAAGCTGAAGGAATAATAGTATGCCCTTTGTTTTTAAAAAAATCCAAATACTTTTGACGAAGTTCGTTAGCTGTCATAAAATTCAATGCGGGATTGGCAAACCTAATTTTTGTAAAGGTAAATAATTAAAGTAATATTGACAATCAACGGATATTATATAATCTAAAGTATCTTTATATTCCGATTTTTTAAACCAATCACTTAATATATAAATAAATTCTACCTCTATATTAAGTGGGGCCATCAATTTTCGATACTGTTTTTTCTTAAAATCACAAGTCTGAAGTTTCTCGTCTACCGACCCAGTAACTTCTTGAAATTTAATCTCAATAACAAAAAGTGTATTATTAGAAATTACATATATAGCTTCGTCTGGGAGTAATCGCTTAGAAATATATTTTTCATAATCTACCCCTCGCGTTTCAAGGTATCGATAAAGACCATACTTTCTATAACTTTGAGCGACTTCTCTACCATTAAAGTAAATTCTATTTACTTTAATGGAATATCCGCGTGTTTTTTTAAGTAATGATAAAATATCACGACTTCTCTCAAAATTAAGACAAGTAACGGTATTTCCGCCGCCCTCCCCTCTTTTAATCATATTGATATAACATAATGATTAATTATTTATTAAAATTAAACTTATTTTTCAAACTCCTTTCTAAATCCATAAATCTTTTAATTGATAGATCTAAATATTTCTTCTCTAAATCAATCCCAATAAATTTTCTATTATTCAGATATGCTGCTAGGCCAGCCGTTGAAGATCCTGTAAATGGATCTAAAACCAAATCCCCCTCATCCGTACTTGCCATGATAATACGTACCAATAAATTGATGGGTTTTTGGGTTGGGTGTTTGCCAAATTTCTTTTCTTCAGACTTTGGTGGAGATACCGCCCATACACTTCTCATTTGCATATTTGGCTTCTTTAAAAAATCATCTGGCCAATTACCATTCTTCATCAATTCATAATTAAACTTATGTTTACCAACCTTGCCTTTACGTGCCCAAATAATGGTTTCGTGACTTGCTGTAAAAAAACGACAACTTAAATTTGGCGAAGCGTTGGGTTTAAACCATGCTATATCGTTTAAAATATGAAATTTATTAACTTGAAGAGCAAACCCACATTGATAAATTGAATGGTATGTTCCACTAATCCAAATGGTCCCTCCTGGTTTTAAAACCCGTTGACATTCTTTAGTCCATGCTAAATGAAATTCAAAATCTTTCTTAAGTCCATTACTAACGTCCCATTGTCCTTTATTAACACTCACACGCCTACCAGCATGAACAGTAAAACCACCATTGGATAATAAATATGGAGGATCAGCAAAAATCATGTCTACCGAATTCTCGTCTATCTCTGATAATATGTCTAAACAATCTCCATGGTAGAGGATAAATCCTGGTTTATTGTAATAAGCGGATTTCATAATTACTCATCTATTCATTAATTTACCAAAAAAACCCTTTCTTTTCAAATTTAAATGAACATACCCCCAGCTTAACGCTGGGGGTATCTGTTGAGCTGGCTTAGGCCAGCTGTTTCCAAAACGGTAACTTAGGGATATCTTGACGATGGTGATTTTGGTGAGTGATATAGTTCTTGAGTTGGAATTCGCTAAGACCAATGGTAGAAACAAAGTAGCCACGACGGCAGCGGTCAGCGCAGTGCAAAAAAGGGGTAAAGTTACTCGCCCTAGTGGCATTAGCTTATTCCCATACAACGCCTGGTTTGTTATCTGGGGAAAACAATAAGCATTATATTACTTATTGTAGCTATATTACTTTTTTGCTCCGCAGCAAACGAATACTAATAGTGAAAAAATATTCACAAATTTTATAACAACACTCGCAGAGAGTTGTTTTTATAATACTCATCTCAAGGTATTGACAAGACGACTAAATTAAACTAATCTAAACTAAACAAAATTGAAAAAATAAAATCTACCAAAACTAAAGGAGTTAACAATGAACTTTATCATAGTAACTTTGAATACAGCAGGCATACAATTACTGAAAGCGATTCAGGATAAGCATAATATCCAAATAGTACAAAGCTCTGATGAAGCTTTAATAGTTTTAGACCAATTAGTAAAACAACGGGCTATAACCAAAGACTACTATCTGCTGACTGAATTCAAAATACCACAAACCAAAGGTCATCAGCCCGACCCCATGAATGCCATCAATCTGGCTACTGTCGCCGCCAATTACCATTTTAATGTAATAGTCGGTTTGGCACCACAAGAATGTCACCATCACCAAAAAATGAAAATACTAAGTGAGGCTTTTGCCAAAAAACAACCAAACACTTGGTACTTAACTAAACAGACATTAGAGCTACCCCGAAATCCATCAGCTACAATTTACTTTGTTAAATTATCAACCACCTCCCAGGGTGTTAACGAAACACTACTCCGCCCCTTGGCCTATGACTGGCCAAAGGTTATCGAACTGGTGGAGAAAAATTTACCGGAACGCGAAAATAGAAAGGATCAAAATTGAGTTTAAGATACCGCTTAATTTAAGTGCCTTAATTGCATGTGAAATAATTTCTTCAAAAGTTAAGAGAAAAATAATTATTGGAGAAAGGGTTGGGCCTAAATTAATTATCAGGACAGTAAAAAGTATTAAAGCAATACTTAAAAAAGAAATAGCATTCAGCCGTGTTTATAAACAATCCAAAACGCCGCACTTCCCACTTAAGGGTATGCGGCTGATTTATTTATACCAAAATTTATCTTTTTCCAAAAACTGTGACTTATAATTTTATAAACTAATTTGGCTGCTAAAAAATCACCAGCTGGCTGCCGAGGTATGGGAGGCAACTCTACTAAATTAGCTCCTGGTATCTTTTTTTCTTAGCTACTTATTTTAGTAAATTAGTTACTTGACACCAAGTCAATCTACCTGGTTCTGGAGTGTCAGTACCTGAAACTAAAAATGAATCAAAACCATCAATATCAACTATCAGATAAATCCTGTCGGATAGTTGCTTGATGATTTTTTCTACTAGTATTTCTAGTGCTATGAAAATACGGCTACCTAAATCTGCTTTTTTGATAAAAATTACTTCCGCTTCACTAACTGAACGAATTCCTATAACTGCTGCCGGCACACCTAGATCATAAACCCACTTCGTAGCACAGGCGCGTCAGCAACCTCTAAATTACAGGATATTAGTTTATCTTCTCCCCCAATTCATTAATTGGCCAAACTACTTGGATTTGCAACAAAATGTCGCGAGATATTATTTAATTTACAACAGGGGTTTATATTTTGGTTTAATTTGTTTTTGCCATTTTAATTTAGGCAATAGTTTAATTAAACGCGGAAACGGCACAGAATAATTAAATTGGGCAATTTTAAAACCGCTAGCGTAAGCTAAAGTATTAGCAACAGTAGTTACTATCCGATTTTGGGAATAACTACTCTGCACTTGAACTACTATAATACCCTTTATGGTTATTGTTTTATTAGTAAACAAAAAATTATTTAGAGTTGATAAAAATTGTTCTGTACTTGCGCCTTGTTTCTTTTTTTCTTGTTTTAAGATTCCGTATTTATTAAATAACATCAAATGCAAATCTCGAACCGATGTTACATCTAGATATAAATACGCCGAAGTTTTTGCTGTTCTTTTATTTAAATGTAATTTTTTTTCCATACAGTTATCTTAGCAGTGGAGCTTATCAATACTAAGCCGCCAATTATTTGAATGACAGTCAAAGTTTCGTTAAAAAATTCAGTTCAAAATAACAACAGTTACTAGTCAAGTTAATTACAACACCTTAGATACTGTGACTTAACGACCTACAGTACCGGACAATATAAGAATATTGCTCCAAAACCAGGTCCTAACATTATGATAATTAAAAATAAAATATCGGGTGATATTATCAAAGAAAATCCCGTACTTTTATCTAAATAAAATGGCAAATTTAATACTGATAAAGTAATTATAAAGCATAATCTGGTTACGAAACTTATAAATGTTCGCCAAAAAATAATTGTTAGAGTTGATAAATCTTGAGTTAAGGATTTACGAAAAAGGGTATCAGTATTCCATAATACTGTTGCCAAAGTAATAAACAGGGAACGAAACTGAACAGTCATAGTATATAAACTACAACCAATTACGACGTTTAAAATAGCAAATTAAAACTCCAGCCACTACTACCATCAACAATAAAGTTGAGGGATATCCCCAAATACTATATAATTCCGGCATATAATGGAAATTCATGCCATAAATCCCTGTAATCAAAGTTAAGGGCAACAAGATAACAGTTACTACCGTGAGTACTTTCATTACTTCATTTAATTTATTAGATACTACAGATAAATATGCTTCCAAAGTTGATGATAAAATATCACGAAAAGAATCAAGCATTTCAGTTATTCTAAATAGCCGGTCATAAATATCGCGAAAATATACTGCTGTAGCGCTGGATATTTGACTAAATTCATTACGACTAAGTTGAATAAAAATATCTCGTTGTGGAGTTAATAGACGCTTTAATCCTGTAATACTCTTTTTTACCTGTAAAATATCAGCAGTCAAACCCACTGTACCTTGAGAGGTTGATGTTTTACCCTTAAGCACTGAGTCTTCGATTGTATCAATTTCTTTATCTAACCTTTCCAAAATTGGAAAATATTCATCAATATATCTGCTGGCTATTATCTGAAATAATAAATCTGGCTTAATTGTTGTTGGTGGTAAAGCGCCTTCTAATAAATGTTTACGAACAACAGCCAAAGTGTTGGCCGGTCCTCGATGAACAGTAACTAAACTTTTAGTTTGAATAAAAAAATCAACTTCACTAGTTTTGTAAGTTACCCCCTTAAAAGATTCTGTAGTATGCAAAATCACAAACAAGTAATCAGTAAATTGCTCGATTTTGGGATAATGAACATCATCCAAACAATCAGCAACAGATAAATGATGAAAATTAAAAATACGAGTTAGAATTTTTGCCTCTTTTTTATCTTTTATTTCCAAATCTAACCAGACTATTGACTTTTTCAGCAATGCCAATAAATTTGACTCCGTTGGGTCAATTAAACAACATGGTTTAGAAGTTAAGGTGCAAACATTAATCATAAATTTATTCTCCTTCGTTAATATCGTCCACCACCACTACCTTGGGACAATTCATCACTGTTAATAAAAATTTATCTCCCAGACTACGACGCTCGTTATAGTCTCTAGTAGATAACAAAGTATAATTAATTTCCCTACCAATCTCACGCTGAAATCTTTCAATGGCGCTAACTAACATTCCTTTATTCACCTGTCCAACAATTAACACATCAGTAGGAGACTGTTTTAATCCAGTAAAAGAACCTGTTAAAAGTAAATATCTAATCTTACCAGTTTCTTTCATACTTTTAATAAAATGTTGCTCTAATAAAATCTGTGATTTAAGTAACACATCGCTTAATTCCTTAACTAGAGCAAATTTTTTATTCAACTGGTAATATTTTTTATCGCCCTGATCAACCGAAGTAACTAAACCTAACGATAAAAGATTGGATAATTCCCGCCTAACCGAGTTTAACTGTTCATTAATTTTTCTAGTAATCTCTCTAACATAAAAAGCTGTATCCGGATGAATTAAAAACAATCTTAATAATTTTACTCTAGTTCGCGAACCAAACAATTGTTCAAGCATAGAAGATATCGATTATTATTTTTTAAAGCTTAAATATAACTTATTTTCAGTCTCACTAGCTTATAGTATACTTAAATGTAGTCAATTGGTAAACCCTATTATTCTTCCCTAATTAATTTCCTTACTATTCGCATATTAAATCAATGAATCAAAATAAATTAAATACCAGTATTAAACTAGCGCGATTGGCTATAGAAAATATGCAAACGCCAAGTTTAGCCAATGTTTGGTCACGCGATGATGAACACCTGTTATTAGTTGGCGAAATAGACCTTCCCTACGCTACCGCTCAAGGTATTGGGACTGCCTTACTTTCCCATATTGATACTTTATGGTACGAAACCTCACACCGTCTAGAATTGATAGAAGAAATAATGGAAAATATTTTATTAGAAGTAAATAAGATATTAACTCGTTTACTATCACCTTTTCCTTTTAATCCCCAAGCGCCACGTTACCATTTGGCTATCGCCTTATTTAGAAATCCGGAAATCTATTTATCAACTATTGGTGCGGCCAGCGCTTTTATTGTCTCAGGCGCGCGCTTCACTAATATTGTAAAAACCAGCATTCAAACTGATGATAATTATTATGCTTTAAGTTTAAACAAAAAACCAATTTTCCAACAATTAATTAGTGGCTACCTAAAGACCGGCGAGTCGCTTCTATTATCCAACCCTGGAATATTAGACTATTTTTCAGTAGAAAAATTAAGACAAATCATTAGCACGGCTGCGCCTGGTCCAGCTACTAAAACTATTGAAAAATTAATTAGCCAAATGGACCGTCAACCGCCAGTCAGTCTAATTATCCTTAATCTTTCCACTCCCCAGTATATTACCACAACCAAGGATTCAATTAACCAATTAATAGCTGCGGAAAAACAAACCACCAATATTTTAAAACCAAATTTCTTTCTGTATATTAAATCTCGAGTTAATAAATTTTTGCCCTCTCTAAAAAATATTCAACATAAACCAGACTATGAAAACCAAATGCCAATACTTAGAACTATATTAACTCAAAGAACTAGACCTTCTCTCATAGTTAAATCTATAAAAAAAATTATTAAGTTAATTACTAACGTTCATATACCCTGGCGTCGTTCAGAGCTTAAAAGCGGTATAACATCTCTGTTGAAAAAAATTATTAAGCAATACCGTTCAGCTTCTCAACTTTATCGAGTCTTAGCAACTATTGTTTTAATCTTGGTATTTATTTTTTCCTATAGTATAGTTTTATCTGGTAAAACAAGTCTGCGAGGTTTTGATAGTAAAAGCTATAATACTATTATCGCTAATATCACAGAAAAACGAGGAGTAATTGAAGCGTCGCTAATTTATCATGATGATGCTAAAGCAGCTAAACTTTTAGCCGAAGCTCGAGATCTGCTGGCACAATTACCACAAAAAACTAAAGAACAAAAACAGGAGTATCAACAACTCGCTGATTCCTTAAATCAGCTTGCTCTAAAAACATTACGCCAAATCGTGGTTTCTGAACCAAAAATTTTCAGTAACCTTTCTTTAATAGAAACTGGACGCTGGCGAGGATTGTTATTAACAGATAAATTGCTTGCCTATTCTGAATCAGGTCGGTTGGTCAATGTAACTAAAGGTACGGAAAGTAAAATCTTATTTACTTTAACCAATGCTGGCCCGATTAACAGTGCTTCTTTAATTAATCAGACTTTTGTTCTATTCAAAAGTAATTCTAATATTAACTATTTGGTCAATTTAATCAATAAAACCACTGAACCAATTAGTCGACAATTACCGGATATTAAAGATCTTAGTCCTTATGATGGTCAAAATTTATACCTTCTGAGTACAAACCCTCAGCTAATCTATCGTACTTCTTTGGTTAATAATAATCTAACTTCAGCTACTCGCTGGCTTAACACTAATCAAGGTGAATTAACTAATGCTGTGTCACTGACAGTTGACGGCTCTATTTATGTTTTATTCTCTGATGGTGTAATTAAAAAATATATCCGAGGAGCTAAAAAAGATTTTATTTTACCTGCCATTAATCCTAGTATTACCAATGCTAATAAAATAAGAACGAGTTCAGACAAAGATTATCTTTATATATTAGAAACCGCAGCTAAACGAATTATTGTTATTAATAAACAAGGAACGTTGGTAGCTCAACTTATTTTTCCTACTATGACCGGCCCAACTGACATTGCTATTAGCGAAAAGGATCAAATGATTTTTATACTTGATGGCGATAAGGTTTATAGTTATTCTATTATTCAACTAACTAATTAAATCAACTACCTCGCAGCTTGCTGCGAGGTATGGTTATAGTAATAGTATAGCTTACTTGAATCTCGCCCTTTTAAATAGCATTTAATAGCGAAAT
>CAZGYI010000017.1:0-15455 GCA_964530635.1 uncultured Gammaproteobacteria bacterium
TTTTACAACGGCTTGGTGCGAGACTTTAACACCGCTTTGCAGGTTTTTCCTGCTAATATTATTGCCAATTTATTCCGCTTTACTGCACGGGAATTCTTTGAACTGGAAAACGAAGCGGCTAAAGAGCCGGTGAAGATCAACTTTTAGAAGCTAGTTCCTAGCCACTAGTTCCTAGTATTTATGAATTCTTATCGGGATTTAACAGTCTGGCAAAAAGCCTGCGATCTGGTATTGCTTGTATATGAACTCACAAAAGAGTTTCCCTCGTCTGAACAATTCGGTTTAACCAGCCAAATGCGGCGGTCAGCTGTATCAATACCCTCCAACATCGCTGAGGGTTTTACTCGTCGCTCGCCGGCAGATCATTCTAATTTCGCTCGTATAGCATTTGCCTCGGGTGCAGAACTTGAAACCCAGCTTTATTTAGCAGAAAAATTAAAACTATCTAATACTACTAAAATTGATAAAGTAAAAAAGCTTCTGGATGAAGTTATGCGTATGTTAAATAAATTAACAAATGTACTTAAAAGTAATAAATAATTCTAGGAACTAGAAACTAATCACTAGGAACTATGTATAATCAAATCACCAGCAATAAAAGGAAAACCGCTTTGTTAATTATAATTTTTATAGCGGTAATTTTTGGCTTGGCTTGGGGGCTGGCTAGTTATTATGGCGAGGAATATTATGTATTTTTCCCGATTGCCATAATAATTTCCGTAATCATGACTTTGGTTTCATATTTTTCCGGAGATAAAGTGGCTTTGAAAATGTCAGGCGCTCAAGGGCCTATAACCCAAGAGCAAAATGCTTATGTTTACAGAATGGTAGAAAATCTATGTATCACTGCTGGCCTGCCTATGCCCAAAGTTTATCTGATAGACTCGCCGGCTATTAATGCCTTTGCCTGTGGCAGAAATCCTAAACACGCTTCAATTGCTCTAACGCGTGGCGCCATAGACAAGCTTGCCAATGAAGAATTAGAAGGAGTAATTGCTCACGAACTATCGCATATAAAAAATTACGACATTTTAATAATGACCATAGCAATTATCCTGGTGGGAATTATAACTATTGTCACTGATATATTTTTCAGGTCGCAGTTATACGGTCGCGGCTCGCGCCGCAGCAGCAATAATCGCGGCGGCAATGTTTTGATGATTTTAGGCTTAGTTTTAATTATTTTATCTCCCATTATTGCCCAATTAATAAAACTGGCTATTTCCCGCAAACGAGAATTTTTAGCTGATGCTTCAGGATCTTTATTAACTCGTTATCCCGAAGGTTTGGCCAGGGCTTTGGAAAAAATTGGACACGATACTGATCAATTAGATAAAGTTTCCGAAGCCACGGCTCATTTATTTATTGCCAATCCTTTAAAAGGCAAGGTGCTGTCCAAACTATTTTCCACTCACCCACCAATAGAAGAGCGGGTAAAAATTTTAAGACAAATGGCCAACGCGAGGTAAACACTACAACAACTACAACATTACAACATCTAAAACAATGACTACCAATACCAATTGACAAAATAACTATATTTTATTAATATTATCGAATAATAAATATAGTTCGATAATAAATATCTTACTTAAAAAATAAATTGACACTTTCGGAGATTCTTAAAAATGACAAAAATAAAAAAACAAAAAGAATTACCCAAACCCAATCGGTTAATTAATTCCATTTGGAAATATTTTAGTAAAGATTCAAATATTTTAGATCTTGGTTGCGGAATGGGAAATGATGCTATATTCTTAAGCGCTAAAAATTTTTCGGTAACTTGTATCGATAAATCAGTAAAAACGATAAAAGAAATAAAAAAGTTAGCTAAAAATTATAATTTAAAAATAACAACTTTATCTGGTGATATCTGTAACTATAATTTTAAAAGTAATCATTTTGATGTAATTATTTGTCAGAATGTACTACAGTTTTTTCCAAAAAACAAATCACTACGTATTATTAATAAAATTATATCAAATATTAAGGTTGGTGGTTACATAATTATTTCTTCATTCACCATAGATGACCCTTCATTCAAAAAAGAGAAAAAACTGGCAAGTTACTTTAATCTAGAAGAATTAAAAAAATTGTTTGCTGATTTAGAAATCAAATATTATTTTGAAGGCATTATAGTCGATCCAGCCCACCCTGGAGTCGAAAGGCCGCACCAACACGGAGTAGTTAAAATTGTAGCTCAAAAAACACCATGATTAAATGTAGCGACGCAGTTTATTTATAAACATAATAACAAAATTAAAAAATGCGTTAGATAATGACTAAAATTCATCTAACGCATTTTAATATTACTGGAAGTTGTAATTTCAGCTTATACTGATACTAAGTAAGACGAAATAAATTTATTAAAAAAACACTATATCAATTAGTATTTATGCAGAAAATCTCATCGATTTTGAATATATTTTATAATTTCTTCGTTAAACATAGTAATTTATATTCTATTTTATAACCAAATTTCTTATAGAGTTGCCTAGCTCTTTTATTTTCCGGATATGTTTGCACTTTCATATTTTTTATATTTAATCTGCGACCTTCTTTCTCAATCATTTTCATAATAGCATTACCATAACCTTGGCCTTGATATGGCTTATCAACGATTATACCAAATAATCCTTCCTTCTTATCAACGGATTGTCTTATATTAAACCATCCAATAAAATCATCACCCTCCGTAACAATAAAATCTCGTCTATTACGAATTTTACTTAATTTTTCTACTGTTTTAACATTTATCTTTTTTGTGGGAAAATAAGTAACATTATTTGGATTAAATAAACTAGCTATATATTCGAAATCTTTTTTAGTCTTAGCAACGTGATAATGCATAAAATACTAAAAAATAAATATTTTGATAAAATTAAGGGAACAGTACATATTTTGTCTTGTTCCCTTTTTGAGGTATTGAATCATTTATTCAATACAGCCACTGGAACACGAGCATGTTGTGATACCAAAACGAAGCAGTATGCTCAGTTCTCTAGCTGATCTTTTAGTGGTCATTATTTATTTTCACCTCCTTCAGAGAAGTTAGTATTGTTTTTTGTTTTTAATCTAATTATGAAGCCAACAAGTGGGATCATAATCATTTAAATTACCTCGTACAGAATAGCCAATAGCTCTACATCCTCTGCAATAATACAAGAAATGGCAATCCTTGCAATGATTTATTGCTTCTATATTACGCAATTCATTCATTTTAGGTGAATCTATCATAAAATATAATAAATCACCCGGCTTTCTCCATTTGCCCAAAACACTACCTTCGTGTCTTCTACAAGCCATAACTGTATTATCAGGCAACATCCCTAGAGCTGGAGAACCTATCCCGCACCCATCTCTTTGACACCTATCTGGATTAGGTTCTAATTTCTTATTTGTATTCCTTAAAGGAAACCATAAGGGATCTTTTGTTTGATCATCGTGTCCCTCTTTTAAATAAGGCTTATGATTTTCATCAATCTGCCGTAATACTTCTTGATAATCAGCAGAAATTATATCTGACTTTTGTCCCACTGGCGGAACATAACGAGAGAATGCCCAACGGTGACATCCTTTATTGTAAACCTCGTGCATTAATAAAACTAGATCAAAAAGATTTCTTTGCGATACAGTGGTCATAATATGTATGCGCATTCCACTGTTACTAGCTTCCCGCAATTTATCCATTACAATTTGATAACTACCGGGATAACGAAAATAATCGTGATTATCCTGTAAACCATCAACGGATAATTGAAAGGCAAATATACGAGGCTTAAGCCATTTAATCATTTCTGTTGCCAATGTCTCTGGATTACCAGCTACCAAAATTCTTGTATTTTTGTACTTATTTAGATGATCAACAAAATCACAGAATTTTGGATGTAATAAAGGGTCGCCACCTATTAAAGTTACTTGTATGCCTCTTTGCCATCTTTGACAAAGAGAATAGAGATCATCAAATATGGAAACAAAATCTTCCATTGAAGTCTCTTCTTTCATTCTTTTGCCCTTACTATAACAATGGCGACAATCGTTATAACATTTCTCAGTAATATGCCACTGAAAGTAGAACAACAACCCGCATTTCATTTCCATTTTTAATATTCCTATTTTTGTTTTTATTTTGTTGATTTTTAATTATATTATCTTTTGTTTATAAACAAAAAGTAAAATGTATTTATTGCTAATTTACTCTATTTTATTATAATTAATAATGACACTTTAATATTATTATTAACTGACAATAATGTCAAGCCGCGTCTGGCCGCTCGGTGGCTACCCATATGCCAAGCATATGGGTATGCCCGCCACCTCGCTGTCGTTTTGCGATCCAGACGCGGGAATATCTATTTGCGCTCTGAGTCCCCAATGCCAAGCATTGGGGCTTGCCGCGCGGTTGTCAATTCCATCCTCTCTATAACTTAAAAAATGTAGAGCTGGAAAAAGTTGGTAAAATATTATAAGCTATAGATTATCATTTATAAAGCTTATTTTAATTACGATTATGAAATTAGCAATTCTGACACTTTTCACAAACAACATTAAAGAATATGGGATTCTGAGTGTAAAAAATAAAAGAAAATATGCAAAGTTATATGGATATGATCTTATTGTTTGTAAAAAAATTTTGAATACCAATAGAGCAGTAGCGTGGGGTAAAATTATTATGATCAAAAAATTTTTACATGACTATGATTGGGTATTTTGGACAGATGCAGATTCTCTAATAATGAATATGAACATCTCCTTGGAAAGCATTATAAAAAACATTCAAACAAAAACATGATATTAACCAAGGGAATTTCAAGCCCAATTAACAGTGGCCAGTGGTTAATTAAAAATTCTAAGTGGTCATATAAATTGCTTGATAAAATATGGTTATCAACCCCTAATTATTTTATTAAAAATAACCCATGGGAACAGGGTAGTTTTGTAAATCTTCTGTCTAAAAAAATTAAATCCAAAATAGCTATATTGAATTATGAAGTCATGAATACCATCCCTAATATTAAATATATTGATTTAGGATGCTCCCCCAAGTTATCTAAACAGAAGGCTAAAAAAATGGAATATAAAAAAGGTAATTTTATTATCCATTTTATGTTTTCAAAAGATTATAATAAACGCCTCGCTGGTATGAAATATTATTCTGACAAAGCAATAATAAACAAAATTTAATTCATGTCCCTGTTCAGGACGTAAATGAAAAATAAAGTGAAAGCTCTTCTGCTACACTTTTCCATGAATAAGTACTTGAGTCTAGGGGTAACAGGTTATTTTGTGGTCTCAGAAGTAATTCTTCCTTTAAGGCTAAGGCGATGGCTGTAGCAGAACCGGCCTTAATGATTTTCATATTTCGATAATTAGCTAATAAATCAATCGAGCCAACAACATCGGTTGTTATAATTTTTTTACCCAAAAAAGCGGCTTGTAAATTAACCATACCAAAAGGTTCATATAATGATGGCGTGACAATGCAATCTGCTAAATTTAAAATTAACGACATGTCTCGCTGTTTAACGTGACCTAAAAAATAAAAATGCTTTTGATAAATGTTCTTATCTAATAGATTTTTTACTTTCTTTTTGTACGACTCGCTTAAATTTGCACCCGCAATAACTATAATAAAATTAAACTCCCGCAAAAGACACAATGACGCTTCTATTAAATAAATTAATCCCTTTTGAGGAACTATGCGTCCAGCATATAACACAATGTAACTATCCTGGGGTATTCTTAATTTACGCTTAAACTCTTCACATGATGATTTTTTTTGTATCTGAAAATCATTAGTATCTATACCTCCAGCAATAATTTTAATTTTATTTAAATTTATACCGTAAAGAGTGGAGATTTCGCTGACCATTTTACGAGATTTTACAAAGATCATTTTACTATAACGCATGCATCTACGCTCAAGGGTTACTAAGACCAAATGGATAACTTTGGCAAGAGAAGAAATTTTTACACCTTCGCTTCGAAGTACGTTTTGTAAACCAATCATAGAACTCCTGGCAAAATAAAATATCGGGGTGTTTATTCGCGCCATATCTAATAAACCGAATTCTAAAGATTGAATATAGATAGAATCAAATTTTTCTAGATTTATCTTTTCTTTAAAAAAATTCTTGAGCTTAAAGAAAAAAAAGATAAAGCCAATTAATGGTATGTTTTTAATCGGTAAATATATGACCGTGATCTTTTTATCATAAAACTGAGCAATATCAGGGCTACTATAGCAATGAACTACCGTAACTGAATGGCCAAGCGAGACTAGAGCAACCACTTCCTTATAAGCCGCATAACCCATACCATAACCAAAGCCAAACCTAGAAGTTAGCATTAGTAAATTCACAATCGTTTAATAAAATGCCTATAAATACATAAAACAAACGCTTCAGCTATTTCTGAAAGCTTTCTTATGGGTAGTTGTTTTTTTGATAAAAGGAGTGCTTGCTTAATTTCTGGAAATACTGCGCATAACTTTTTGCCACACAATATTGAATCCAACTCAATCTCTCCATGAAGATAAAGTATTCCATACTGCAATTCACGTAGCCATCTACTATATTTAATTTCCCAAAATGTCACGTCTTTGTTATTTAAATATACAGCTCTGCAGCCCTGGGCTAAATCTACGGCGCGTTTATAAATGGATTTTACAGTAATTTCTTCTTCTCTAATATCGTGCAGACAGTCCACGCCCCACAGCAGTTTATTTCGTTGTTTAACCCAAATAAAAAACGTTGGGGACCTAAAAATATGCCAAAGATTAGAAACTCGCTACGAAATACTATATTAATATCTAACTTGAAATCCTTTACCGAGCCACGCGCAACTTTAATCCTTTTCAAAAACTCACACCTATCCGCTACATCCTTAACAATAAATAATACATCGATGTCACTTTTTTTATGAAAGTTGTCTGTTAATATACTTCCGTAAATGTAAGCTGATTGTATTGCTTGAAAATTTTTAAACTTAACCAAAAGTATTTTCTTTACCTTTTTTATTAATAGAGTATCAGTCATATTTTAATTACTAATATGACTAGCTTTGTAGTTTGAAAGATGAAAATCGGGAATTATATTATCAGGACCATATTGACCAATTGGCGTATCGTTTTTTTTGCCGTGAAAATCGGATCCGCCTGTAAAATAAATACCTCGAGCGCTAACCATTTTTTTTAACAAACCTATTTGTTCAACCGAGGCATTATTATGATAAACCTCGACGCCCGTCATCCCAATCTTAAGTAGATCATCTATCTCCCTCTCATCAAGCGGTTTGGTAACAACGCTTACAGACACAAAAGGATGCGCAATAATTAAATCCCGTGCCACCCCCTTGAATTTTTGTACTAACCATTGAACGGTAACCCCACTTCTTTCTACGGCACAAGACTTGCCGGGGGCTTGATATTCGTAATAAAAATCTTCTGGGACAAACTGCTTTCCGTGCTTTCTTAGAAAAAAGTCTTGATTGACACTATTTCCACAAATGTCGAGTGCTATTGTGAGACTGACTGGTGATTTTTCAGATGGCACTAAACCATCGGTAACCTGAAACCCCTCTTTTCGAGAAAGCTTAATGGCTTTTTCCATTTCTGCTATTTTTTTTCGTCTTACAATTTCATTACGTTTTGTTAATATCTTAGTTACAACTTCGATATCAAAATCATAAGCCAAAATATGCACCTCGTTATCGTTATACTTTGCCGTTAGTTCAACGGCCGGAATCACTTTTGTTCCGAAACCAACAAGACAATTTGTTAATTCACGAATACCGTCAACAGTATTATGATCAGCTAAAGCACAGTATTCTAGTTTTTTGTCCTTAATAACTTCGGCAAGCTCCGGAACAGTTAATTTACCATCTGAATAAGTAGAGTGAAAATGCAAGTCAAAGTAAACCATAGAAATAAATTTTTATGGTAAAGATTCTTTAAGAATTTTCAGCTCTTTATGTAAATTAATTTTGACTTGATCGTAGAATTGTTTCTCATTAACAGATGACATATACTGCGGAATGTTTTTTAATACACCCAACCTCCACAAAATTGAATTGGCTAGAACAAATGGCTCATATACTTGAAGACGCTCTTGTAAATACTGGTCTTTTTGGAATAAATGACTCTCATATTGCTCTAAAAAATCATGTCTCTGGTTAGAGTCAAAATTTGACTTTAAAAAAAGCTTTGCTATATCCATAGCATTATCCCCAGCCGAAGCTTGTTCCCAATCAACTATAGTGAGGCGATCATCTTTTTTTGAATAAAGAATATTACCTTTGTTTAAATCAAAGTGAATCAATGTAAACTTTGAATCTAAAAAGGCTTCGCTTGATTCGTGTGCCATATTCTCAATCCTGTCAAGCGATTGATTGATTAACAACGCCACATCACCTTGATCATTAAAAGACGAAACAAGTTTGCGAAGTGTTTCTACTCCATCATGAAGATAATCCATGCGAGTACCACTTTTTCTTTCTGTAAGAGGTTTACCGTACTTATTAAGTTTAATAGAATGAAGATTGGCAAGCACTACTGCTAGGCGGTCTATGACATGTTTATCAAACTGCTCGATAGGCTCCCCTTCAACTTTTTCCTCAAATAGAATATTTGACGACTCCAAATAACCCTTTGATTTTGACGAATTATTAAAATCACTAATCCTAAGAAGACGTAAAGCCACATTTTCATTACGGGCTCTATCAGAATCATGTTTGGGATTTTTCCATACCTTTGCAACAAGTCTCGAATCGCTATCAGGCAACTCAAAAAGCAACGCATAACTGCCTTCTGCAAAATGTTTACTATTAAGAAGTTTAGACAGATCTGCTGGTGTAAGACCAAGTTCGGTAATAGTAGCCATTTCATCTTCAGTCAATGCTGGCTTTTCGAATGATCCAGTTTCACCTATAAATGTATGATATTCCTTCGTGTTCGTTTATATTAAAAAATAAGATTAACGTTCAATCCTTAATTACGATGGTACTAAATTCGGAGACTTTAGTCAATAAAATCATTATTATGAATCTCTTCATTCATCCACCGATTGAGGAAAGAATTAAAGCCTTGCGCAAGATGGGTAACGCTAGGTAAACACTACAACAACTACAACATTACAATATCTAAAACAATGGCTGCTCTTGAATAAGGAGCTGATTTGTTGTAATGTTCTAGTGTTATAATGTTTTCAAAAATGTCGAATATTCTCTCTAAATTTTCCACTCATTATCAAAAGATTTTAAATTGGGCCATAACCTATGCGCAAAGCGCTGGACGCCAACGGTTAGAAGTGTCTGATTTGCTGTTGGCTTTAGCTTCGGAGCGCGGTAGCTTGGCTTCAGAAATTTTAGAACGTCATGGTTTAACGCCTACTACCTTGCATGAAAAATTAAGCAGCAATCCAGTAAGCTTGCTGCCCTCGGGATCTTATAAACACTTTGAATTGCAGGAAATTTTGACCTCGCATTTGTCTGAAGCCGCCAAAAAAGTAATTGAAAAATCAGTAGTAGCGGCTTGGCGCTATCAACACCATTATGTAGGCACCGAACACTTGCTAGAGGCTTTGGTATCAGAAAATGTTGAGGAAACTAAAAAGCTTTGGCAAAAATTAAATATTAATGTAGTTAACTTAAAACAAAGCATTAATTCGGTTTTAAAAAGCACTTCTAAATTTCCCGATATTACTGAAATGTTTGCTCCGCTAGATCTAAAAAACGAGACTACAGATAACGACAATTTACTAGCGTTAGAATTTTTTGGCACTAATCTGACTAGCGACGAGATGCAAAGTAAAATTGATCCGGTGATTGGACGAGAAAAGGAAATTGCCCGGTTAATTAATATTTTGGCTCGCCGCACTAAAAATAATCCCCTGCTGTTAGGCGATCCTGGGGTAGGCAAAACTGCTATTGTAGAAGGACTAGCTAAACGAATTTTAGCTGGACAAGCGCCAGACTGGCTGTTGGGTAAAAAAATCTATGCGCTGGATTTAGGCCTAGTAATTGCCGGCACTATGTATCGTGGAGAATTTGAAAACCGCATGAAACAAATTATTGATGAGTTGAAAAATAATCCTGATCTAATTTTATTTATTGACGAAATTCACACCATTGTGGGTACAGGGTCAGCGCCTGGTAGTCTGGATTTGGCTAATTTGTTAAAGCCGGCTTTAGCTAAAGGTTATATTCGCTGCATTGGCGCCACTACTCAAGAGGAATATAAAAAAAATATTGAATCAGATCCAGCTTTAGAGCGCCGTTTTCAAACAGTTACTGTTAAGGAAGTTTCTTTAGAAGAAGCCAAACAAGTATTATTGGGTATTAAAGCCAATTATGAAAAATTCCATCAAGTAACTATCCCCGAAGAAATAATTGAACAAACGCTTTATCTGGCAGAACGCTATCTACCGGATAAATTTCTGCCTGATAAAGCTATTGATATTTTAGACGAGGCTGCCTCTAATTTACGAACCCAAGTAGCTCCTTCTCCAGAACTTAGACAACAAAAAGCCTTAACCGCCAAGCTAAAACAATTAACCGAAGCTAAAGAATTGGCTATTGACCAAGAAAATTTTATTCTGGCTACCCGATACAAAGAAGAAGAAACCAAGGCAGGGGCGGAACTAGCCAAACTAACCGAACAATTGTCAAAACAAAAAATATCAGCCGGCCAACTAACCAGACAAGATATTGCCACCGTGGTTTCGCAAATAACCGGAGTGACAATTACTGAACTTTTAGATAATGAAAAGGGTAAATTAACCAACTTGGAAAAAGTAATCGGCCAATATTTGAAAGGGCAAAATGAAGCGACAACTTTAGTCAGCCGGTTTATTCGCCGCGGTCGGTTGGGTATTGCCAGTGGCGCCAAACCAATTGGCTCGTTTATGTTTTTAGGACCATCGGGTGTGGGAAAAACTGAACTAGCTAAAATTCTGGCACGAGAAGTTTTTGGCGATGAAAATTCATTAATTAGACTAGATATGTCGGAATTTTCCGAAGCTTTTAACATTTCTAAACTAATTGGCGCCCCAGCTGGCTACATTGGCTACAAAGATACTAATAAATTAACTGATCAAGTTAAACGCCGCCCCGCTTCGATAGTTTTATTTGATGAGATTGAAAAAGCTCATCCTGAAGTATTTAATTTGTTGCTGCAAATATTAGATGAGGGGCACCTAACTGATGCTGCCGGCAAACAAATTAATTTTAAAAACTGCTTAATTATTTTAACTTCTAATCTTGGCTTGAAAGAGTTAAACCGACAAGCGTCGCTGGGCTTTGAAGCGGAAACAATTGAAGCCAAAAAGAAATTTTTGGATCAATTTACTAATACTAAAACGGCGATTTTAGATGAAGTAAAAAAATTCTTTCGTCCAGAATTTTTAAACCGGCTGGATAGTATTATTGTTTTTAATCCGCTAACTGAAAAAAATCTGGAAGAAATTGTTAAACTACAAATTCAAGAACTAGCCGAACGCCTTAAGCAACAAAAACTGCAGGTAAAAATTAAACTGGGACCAGGCGCGGCTAAATTAATTGCCCAAAAAACCTGGACACCAGATCAAGGCGCGCGCGGCATCCGTCGTTTTATTCAAGAACAGGTGGAAAACTATATTTCAGATAAATTACTAACTGGCGGCAAAGAAAAAACTTTTACGGTAAAGATTGGAATTAAGGGTAAAGAAATAGTAGTGGAATAGATTTTTCGTAACTCTTTTATAAATTTTTTTGTTAGGGGTAGATATTTATTTTGCCGCTTTTTTAGAAAAAGCGGCAGGAAAAAACGCCGTCTAGAACTTCGGGCTAGACAACACTACCCCCACTCGGGGTTGGCCCTACCTGCCCGCCGTCCGCCTTCCCTAATCAAAGTATAAAAAAGATAAGTTGCTCTAGTCTGATGCTGAACAGAAACAGACGCCAGCTTAGACTTTGGCAGGCGGGTGCCACACGACTATAACACAGGCCAACTTATCCCTCGCTCGGGCGCCGTGTTGTTTCTAGCCCTTCGTTATGACGGCAGAGATTTTTATTTAAATTTAAACGCCTAGACGGATCAATCCAGTATTGATGCTTAGAAAAAGTAATTGTATGTGTAATTTTATGGGTATAAAATAATCGTGAAAGGATTTTAAAGTATTTTATATTAAGTCACAGTTTGCATACATTCCCCTCGTTTGTTTTTAAAATTATAGGCGGTTATTTTTTCAAAATAGAGATTTAGATAAAAAAATTCAACCCATTTTTTAGCTAAGGTTTATTTTAGTTTCCCAGCTAGTAGTAACCTCGTAGAAAATTCTCTCCTTATTTTTTGGTTTTGCGCGCGATGATTTCTACTAAACCATGTTTATGTGGGTAATTCATATTAGCATGACCTGAATCTATAATAATTCTTTCAGAGTAATGCAATAATTTAAAATACTTGAAATAACCTCCCATCTCTCCCGGTTTAAAATAGTATTGGAGACTTTTTTTATCGCGCTGGCTATACGAGGGATCTTTGGTGGCGAAGGAACATAAAACAACTAAACCGCTATTTTTTAAATTATTTTTAATATTTTTTATTAAATTTATGACTACTTTTCTTTCTAAAAATTGCAGACAGTCTATACAAATAATCATATCGTATTCGTTTTTCTTTATTTTGTAGTTGTTGATATTGCAACAGATTGCTTTAATAGATAAATTTTTATCTTTGTCGGTTTTCTCGCAAATTTGTTTTATGGCGACCTTGGATGAGTCTATAGCGGTAATTTCAAAACCCTTTTTTGCCAAAAAAATGTGTCCTTGCCTTGTCCGCAACCCAGATCTAAGACTTTCAATTTTGCTTTTGCCTTAAAAAGCCTCAAAGCTTTCTTTACAACAAAATTTGCATTATTGCCCCAAGCGAATTGATAGTTTTTATAAATTTTATTGTAATTAAACATATAATTTTGAAAGAGGGCGTTAACTTTTTGATTAACGCCCTTATTGCGTTGAATACTTACGACCGTTTAGTCGGTGCAGGATTGGTCGCAATGGCCGCAGACGCGAGCTTTACTGGCAAAGATGAAGCCGTAGTCGCGCCTGCATTAGCAGACATTTGTATTTTACAAAATCAATATAAAAAAGAAAAGAGCCCACAGCGAAAAAAATTTCGCCGAAGGCTCAAGGTTTAGAGAGTTACAAGCTCTCAAGTGTTCAAGGTTCAGAACTTCCGCGAGGCGGCGACACCGATGATGCCATCGCGGCGGTCATCCCAGTAGTAGTTGACATCCAGACCGTCAGCGCCAAACCTACCGACGCTAACATGGTTGCCGCCCGAATCCACGTCCGTGCCCCAACCATACCGTGAAGGGTTCGCGTAGACCCCAGTCTTCTTGAAGACGAGCAGGTCTTTTGAAACCTCGGCAATGGCGGATGGCGCTTCATACTCCGCGGGCAGTATCGCTTTCTGTTCGTCAAAAGTTTTATCTTCTGACTTTGGGACGATGCTCGTGTGGAGCAGATACCATCGCAAGTCCATCGTGGTGTCCGTGGCGAACTTCTCCTTGGAATACCATGTATCAGGCGTGTAGGAGTAGAATCGCGGTTGAGCGGTGATGGGATGTAGCTCTTGGAGCTTGAGGATGGTGAACGGCTTGCCGTTCAGCCTGTCAAGCCGCGTCTGGCCGCTCGGTGGCTACCCATATGCCAAGCATATGGGTATGCCCGCCACCTCGCTGTCGTTTTGCGATCCAGACGCGGGAATATCTATTTGCGCTCTGAGTCCCCAATGCCAAGCATTGGGGCGTGTCGCGAAGGCGGTCAATAAAGTGGCGAAAATTCACCTAGCGTTTTTTATGTTACTTTTTCTAAAAAAGTAATATAGAACAATATTAACAAATCATCTTACGCTTATTTATTTAAAAATGGTAAGATAAAAGAGTGTTAATTAAAACCAAAATCAATCAGACTCTTAAAACCGCCCGGCAACTTATTTTAGATGCTGTTTTTCCCACTTTTTGCCTGGCTTGCCAAAAAGAAGGTCGCGGCTGGTGTTGTGACAAATGCTGGTTAAATATAACTTTTAATAAAAATCTGCATTGCCCGGCCTGTGGCTCGGGGGAAATTTTAGGTAAGTTTTGTGTTACTTGCCAAAAAAATTATACTTTAACTGGCTTGTGGGTGGCCCAAAATTATAGCCAGCCAACCATCCGCGCTCTAATTTATGGTTTAAAATACAAGGGTATTACTGAAGTGACGCCTCGTTTGGCTGATTTATTAACTATCACTTTAAAAATATTTTCCCTACCGCCGGCTTGGCATCCCACACCGCGAGCCGAATGGACACTATGCCCTATTCCTTTAACCAGCAAGCGAGAACGGGAACGTGGCTTTAATCAAGCCCGGCTTTTAACTAAACTAGTGGCTGAACAAAATAATTTACCTTGGACGGATTTTTTAACCAGAACTAAATTTAAAAAACCACAAGTTGATTTACCAGAATCAAAGCGCCTGCAAAATGTGGCTGGTTCTTTTAAGCTCAAATCTCAAACTCAAGTTAAAGACCAAATAATTATTTTAGTAGATGATGTTTATACCTCAGGCGCTACTATGAACGAATGTGCTAAAGTATTAAAAACAGCTGGTGCCAAAGAAGTTTGGGGATTAGTGGTGGCTAAAGGGTGAAATAATGTTATAAATGTTATAATGTTATAGTGTTATAGCGGCTTATCGTTCTTGACAAAACGGCATTTCCCACTACACTTAATTGAGCTTTTATATTTGGAGGCGTGCCTGAGTGGTTGAAAGGGACGGTCTTGTCAGCCCAAGGCTGATCCGCCTAGGGCGGAAAAACTTTTATAAAATCTGCGGTGGGGTGGCCGAGTGGTTTAAGGCGACAGTCTTGAAAACTGTTATACTCTAAAAGGGTATCGCGAGTTCGAATCTCGCCCCCACCGCCATTAAAAATTATATAAAATAAAATAAAATTTTGCATTTTGATTTTTGAATTTTAAATTTTTCGGAGAGGTGTCCTCAGCCCAAGGCTGATCCGCCTAGGGCGGAGAGTATAAATGGAGAGTATAAATATTATGTACTACGTATACATCTTAAAGAGTCAGCGAAATGGTAAAATATATAAAGGTTTTACTAATGATTTAAAACGAAGGATTAAAGAACATAAAATTGGAAAATCTATATTTACAAAACAAAATGGGCCATGGCAATTAATATATTATGAAGCTTTTACTAATAAGTTAGATGCTAAAAGAGAGGAAATATTTCTAAAATCTGGTAAGGGTAGAGAACGAATAAAGTGGTTATTTCAAAATTAAACTTTGGAGAGGTGGCCGAGTGGTTTAAGGCAACAGGTTGCTAACCTGTGACCCAGCAAGGGGTCTCGTGGGTTCGAATCCCACTCTCTCCGCCAATTTTCAAAATTAGGATTTTGGACGATTGTTGCCTCGCCCCGCCAAAGG
>CAZGYI010000018.1:0-12720 GCA_964530635.1 uncultured Gammaproteobacteria bacterium
AACCTCAATGAAACGCTAACCTTATTATTACTTAACAAACTGACAAGTGTCTGTGTTTAAAACATCCTTAATTTACAGACTTTTTTAAAAGGTTAAATTAAGATAATATAAAAGCTATGATAGTCTTGGCTATTGAAACATCTTGTGATGAAACTGCTTTAGCGGTTTTGCAAATTACTAAAAATAAATTGCGGCTGTTAGCTAATAATATTTCCTCACAAGTAACCTTGCATAAAAAATGGGGCGGCGTGGTTCCGGAGCTAGCTGCACGACGCCATGCTGAAGTAATAATCCCCTTGCTGGATGCCACTTTAAAACAAGCCAAAATTAAACCAACAGAACTTAATTTAATAGCAGTTACCCAGGGCCCTGGTTTAATTACTGCTTTGCAAGTTGGTGTGGAAACTGCCAAAACTTTAGCTTGGTTATGGCACAAACCTTTAATTGGTATTAATCATATTGCTGGACACTTAGTTAGCCCCTGGTTAGCTAAAGGTTGTTGGGTTAAAACCAAACAAAAACAAACTTTTCCCATATTATCTCTGGTAGTTTCTGGTGGGCACACGGAACTATATTTAATAAAAAAATTAGGTGAGCAAAAATTACTCGGACGCACCCTAGATGATGCGGCAGGAGAGGCTTTTGATAAAGTAGCCAAGATGTTAAAACTTCCCTACCCTGGCGGACCTCAAGTAGCTCTGCTAGCAACTAAAGGTAATCCGACTACTTTTAAATTTCCCCGCCCCATGATTAATTATAAGAATTTTAATTTTAGTTTTGCGGGTCTTAAAACCGCTGTCCTTTATACTTTAAACAAATTACCAGGAACCAAGAACCAAGAACTAATGGCTAATATCTGTGCTAGTTTCCAACAAGCAGTCGTAGATGTATTAGTCTCTAAAACCGTAACGGCAGCAAAAACTTATCAAGCCAAAAGTATCTTATTATCTGGTGGCGTATCTGCTAATGAAGAGTTAAGAAAACAAATGGCTTTGGCAATTCAAAAAAATTTACCTAAAATTAAATTTTACTGCTCTCCCCTTAAATTTACCGGGGATAATGCTGTTATGATTGCTTTAGCCGGCGCTGTTGAAGTAAAAAACCAAGGTATTAAAAAATATCAAAAATCGTGGCAAAAAATTAATGCTAATGCTAATTGGGAACTATGGTAAGCTATGAAACTTAATTTTCCACCAAACTTTTTGTGGGGAGCTAGCACTTCAGCCCATCAGGTTGAAGGAAACAATACTAATGATTGGTCAGAATGGGAGACTAAAAATGCCAATTGTTTGGCCCAAGAAGCAAATAGCAAATATAAATCTTGGGTAAAACACTGGGACAAATTTGCAGAGGAAGCTCGTAATCCTAAAAATTATATTTCAGGCAAGGTGTGTGATCATTACCATAAATTTGCTGAAGATTTTGCCTTAGCAAAACAACTGGGGCACAATGCCCACCGCTTTTCTATTGAATGGTCAAGAATAGAGCCACAAGAAGGTAAATTTAACGAACAAGAGGTCGAGCATTATCGCCAGGTTATTAATTGTTTGCAAGAATTAAATATTGAACCTTTAGTCACCCTGTGGCATTGGCCATTGCCTACCTGGTTAGCACAACAAGGTGGCTGGCAAAATAAAAAAACTATTGCTTATTTTTTGCGTTATGTGGAAAAGGTGGTTAGTAGTTTAAACCAACAAGTTAATTTTTGGATTACTTTAAATGAACCGGAAATTTATGCTCTAGAATCATATTTATGGGGAAATTGGCCACCGCAGCAAAAAAATCTTTGGCATTATTTACAAGTTACCAGCCATCTGATAAAAACCCATAGAAAATCTTACCAACTTATTAAACAGTTAAACCCCCAAGCTAAAATAGGAATTGCCACTGCTAATATCCACTTAGAAGCTCATAACAACTCTATTTTTAATCTCCTAATTAAATCTTTTAGTAATTGGTGGTTTAATTATTTTTTTCTTAATCGCATCAAAAAATATCAAGATTTTATTGGCTTAAATCATTATGGCCGAATTGTGGTGCACTATTTTTCGCAGCGCAATGAAAATAAAGTAGTCTCGGATATGGGTTGGGAACTTTATCCCGAAGCAATTTATCCAATACTTAAAGGATTAATTCCTTACCAGAAACCTGTTTATATTACTGAAAATGGCCTAGCAGATAGAGAAGACTTTAATCGTAGCTGGTATATTAAAGAAATTTTAAAATTTGTGCACCAAGCTATCCAAGATGGCGTTGATGTCCGTGGTTACTTACACTGGTCACTGCTAGATAACTTTGAGTGGGATAAAGGTTTTTGGCCGCGCTTTGGTTTAGTAGCTATAGATTATAAAACCTTAAAAAGAATCATTCGGCTTAGTGCTTATGATTATGCTAAAATCTGTAAAGCAAACTCTTTAGAAATATGAAAAAATATTCTTCCTATAATTCTAAAGTTACTGAAAAAATCGGCAAAAAAATCGCCGCCACTTTAAAAGGTGGCGAAACTCTAGCGCTAATTGGTGATTTAGGTAGCGGTAAAACGACTTTTGTAAAAGGGTTGGCTCGTGGTTTGGGAGTAAAAAATAAAATCACCAGCCCGACTTTTGTGCTGTTTAAACCATATCAAACAAAACATAAAAAAATAAAATGGTTAATCCATGCTGATTGTTATCGTGTACAAGGACAGGAAATGTTAAAAATCGGCTTGGCAGAATATCTACATCAGCCAGATACAGTCGTAATTGTAGAATGGGCAGAAAAATTAAGAATCTTTCCTCCTCGCACCATCAAAATTTATTTTAACCACGGCAAAAGCGATAAAGAGAGAATAATAAACTGGACCAAATCCAAATAATAATTCTACTCGTCCCCATGGCCACCCAAAAGGCAAGCGCTTTGATGAGAACGAATGTCGTTGAGAAAAGAATAGAAATCAATCGTCGTCTTGCCGACTTGCGCCAAGAGGGAAAGTAACAGTTTGGTAGTAGATTGTCGAGCTTTTGGTTTTATAGTATAGTGGTAACTTTTATTGTAGTATAGTTATTGTAATTATAATGCAGTAGTCACTTTTATGTCTAGCTGGACATAAAAGTGACTGGCAGGATAATATTGGAAAAATACTATGGGATGGATATACCTCAAAGACGCTGGCGACTAGATGGCGAGGGTGATTTTTATTTAAAAATAAAAAGGCCGTTTCCAATAAAATCGGGCGTGCCTCGCCGCTGTACAGTTAACACCTAGCGCTGACAGTTGATGGTATGATGACTGACAGGTGTTAACTATACACACCTGTTACCATACACCTTATCAAGTGTTACCATATGGTGTTAACTGTACAGTTGCTTGACAGTTTACCGCCCTTATGTTAGCATGAAGTGTTTTATGAAAATACTTAAATTTTCGCTTATTATTATCTTAACCATAGCCTTAATAGCGCCAAGTTCTGTTCAGGGACAGTCTTTGTATATTCGCGATATTAGAGTTGCTTTACTTGATGATGGACAGGCTAGGATTAGTTGGGTTACCAATATTCCAGCCACTGGTGGTGTGTTATACGGTGAAAACGGAAATTTTGATAATTATTTAGGATCAAGCTTAACTAATACCTGGCAAGAAGTGGTAATTGTTTCGTTAAAGAGTAAAACTACTTATTCTTATAAAATTTTAGCTACGGCCGAGGGCCAGACTACCCAATCTTTTGCTAATACCTTTAAGACGGGAACTATTAAATATGCAAAAGACCTAATTATGAGCAATGTAAGGGCCGCTTATATAGGAGGTACAGCGATTACGGTACAATGGGAAACAGATCGCGATTCCAATAGTACTTTGTTAATTGCAAATGTAGATAGTTATCGAGCCAATGGTTTTGCTAAGGCTAAAAAATCCAGTAACCGTGCTCAAACAACCAAGCATGAAGTTACAGCCACTAGATTGGCAACCAATACCACTTATTATTATCAAGCGATCTCTCAAGACAAAGATGGAAATCAAGTTGTTAGTTCGGTTCGCCAATTTTCTACTTGGAATAGTAATTTGGGTGATCAAAGCACTTTAGTAATTGACAAGATCGCTCCGGCTAGTTCGCCTGATCCTTTGATTACTGCCGATGCCGTGACTTTTTTATGGCATACCAATCGTCCAGCTTTAGGTTATTTAGAAATTCGTCCTGAGCAGCGCGGTAAGAAAATTAAAGTTAATGAGCAAGGTTTTTCAGTCACTGATCATAGCTTGGTAGTTTCTGGTTTAAGCCCCAATACTAGTTACATTTTTAAAATTTATGCACGTGATGTTTTGGGCAATAAATACATCACATTTGATCGTTATCTTAGAACTGGTCCTATAGGCAGTATTTTAGGGGCTTATACCACTATTTCAGCTTCTGACTCCACTGCCATTACTCCCCCAGCAGTTCAAGTGGGTTTAAAATATTATACTGACGCTCGCCGGAACTTGGCTTTAGAACAACAGTTAGCCCAGGAATTATATAATTATCTTAAAGTAAGATATAACAACAAAATTCCGTCTATTTCCCGTGATAACTGGTTCATTTTAGTGCGCGCTTTTACTTATGGAGGCTATCCAGGCGAGGCTATTGCTAAAGCAATAAAGTTTAGTGGCAAAACAGTGCATCCCAAAATTTTTTGGAGCGTTTGGCAAAATTCTGCCGATTATCAGTCTTATATTAACCGTTAAAGAAAAAAGGCTCAACAAAAACTCCGCTCAAATCCGTCAGTTGGCGGAAGTGATGGAATTTTGATTTAATGAATTTAATCAATAGTTCTCTCGCCTAAAATTACCGGGATAATTAATTCTACGCCCTTGCGTAAGATTTTTAATTCCACTTTGTCTTGTGGTTTAAATTCAGAGACAGCTGCTGCTAAAGTATAAGTAGTACTTAATTTTTTGCCATTAATTTCTAAAATAATATCTTCAGCTTTTAAACCAGCCTTATCTGCTGGACTTTCTGGAACAATGCCTGTTTCGCCATTGTTATTTTTTATAATAATATAAGCTCCACGATTATAAGGCAGGTGATATTTTTGAATATAAGTTCGATCAAGCATTATATAACGAACCCCCAGAAAAGTGCGAACTATTTTTCCCTGATTTAAGAAAATATCAAAAGCTTGTTTAACTTTATTAATTGGTATGGCAAAGCCCAAAGCTTCTCCTGATCGGTTCACTGCAGTATTAACACCAATTACTTCGCCTTTTAAATTTACCAAAGGTCCGCCAGAATTTCCCAGATTAATTGAGGCATCGGTTTGAATTGCTCCTTCAATTGTTTCAGTTAAGCCGCCGCCAGAAGCAGTTAAACTTCGTCCCACACCAGAAATAATACCCCGAGTAACAGTATTGCGAAATTCGCTTAAAACATTGCCAATGGCTAGTACTGTTTGGCCAATTTTTACTTTGTCAGAATCGCCTAATTTAGCTGGTTTAAACCCACTACCTTCAATTTTAACAATAGCTATATCAAATAAAGGGTCTTGTGCCAGCACCGAACCAGCATATTCTTTACCAGTGCTGGTAATAACCGTGTAAGAAAGATTGTCGCGGTGTACCACATGTTTGTTAGTAATAATATAGCCATCTTGAGAAACAAGAAAACCAGTTCCTCCGCCAGCATCTTGCATACTGATTAAGCCAGTGGGGTCGGTTACTTTTTCAGTTAATAAAATACTTACTACCGAAGGTAAGGTTTGTTCATATATTGAAATAACCGCTTCTTCTTCCGACACTATAATTTGTTTAAGATCAGCTGCTATAGTAGAAAGTTGCTGCGGCGCCAATATTCCTAAACCCAGGATGATAATACAAAGAAGAGTAAAAATTATTGGCAGTAATGAATATTTTTTCATAAACGTTATTGTTTAAGATTAATACTTATCTAGTATACAAAAAATTATCCTTATTAAAAAGTCGTAACGTTTTAAAGGATTAAACAATTAGTGGTAGTTGTTCTAATTCTACTTTTTCGCCGGTAATAATACTTTCAATTCTATAAGCGCCATGAGTGGGCGCTTCAACAAAGCCGTTCCAAGCCACCCGCGCCAATCCTCCAGAATTTAACCAGTCAAATAGCCATTCATCTGTATATTTCGGGTCATTTTGGGTAATGCCACCCCCTACAGTTTTAAGCCATAAGCGGTTAAAATACTCTTGAGAACCAATCGGTGGGGCAATAATAATAGGCAGTCCCAGTCCGGTATAAAATGACAATTCCGAGGGTTTGGTCCATAAAATATCAGTAGTGTGTAGTATTTCACTAAAGCGGGAGAAATATTGATTATAGTCTTTGCCTAAAATAATTTTAATACCCCGGCCTAAGAATTTTTTTAAACCACATTTTTTAATTCCCTGAGTAAAGAAACTAGCTACCTCTGGTCTAATACCAGCCACTAAATTTAATTTAATTTTACCCTGGGCAATTTTTACCTTAAGACTATTAGCAATAGTTATGCCTACATCTTTTTGCGCCCCGGCTCCGCCTACAGTAAAAGTAAGAGTTAGTGGGTGTTTATGATCTAAGCTGCGCCAACTTTTACCCAGATATGAACTAATAGTTTTTTCATATTTATTAATAAAAATATTTTTAGGATCAAGATTTCTTAGACGACGAGAAAGATCTTTTTTAATGGTGGTAATTCGGGTGCCACCAATCAACTCTTTAGGCAAAGGAAAACCAGTAAGAAAGATATTCTCTGGTCTAACACCGTAAAGTTTCAAGCGTTCCACCACCCGGCCATTAGGGGCAAAATATTTTATTCGGCTTTGTTTAGGGTCCCAGGGTGCCCAGGTGCGAGAACAGTCCGCATCGCAAATTACACAATAGATTTCTTCGGGATAGCCAAGTTCTTCAGCTGTAAAAGCCATTTGAAAAAAGGAGGTGACTAAGGGTATTTTTTTGTTTTTACTTATTAATTTATTAATTAAATCATAGCCGATTTTTTTATGGATTAGGCCATAAATTTCCCTTAACTGAAGATTGGGTCGCGACAAATCGCGGCACGGATAAAAAGCAGGTATAGTTTGGACAGTGTCCATTATTTCAAACATTAAATCACCTAGAATCGGTATAGATTTAAAGCGGGAAATGGCCTCGTAAACTTTTCTAGTCTTTTGCCAAAGCTCTTTATCTTTTTGGGGTATACCTGGATATTTATTAGCAACAATAATATCACCATAGGCTATATCCTTTAGGGCATAGGCTGCCCGTTGGTGGCCATAGCCCATATCTACGGATATTATCCAAGCTTGTTTTTGTTGTTTCATAAGTTTATTATAGCAGGATTTTAATTATTGACTATATTTAAATAGCACGCTAAAGTTTAGCAAAAGAAAAAATAAATAAAAGCACTCTCTTTCATCGCAAATGCGACAAGTGATACGATTTAGGTAGTTAATTAGCCTAAATTAACACTTGTCATATGCAAACCGTCACTTTAATAGGGGCCGAATGTCTAGAAGGATCTTGGCAAGAAATATTTCAAAAGTTGGAAGAATTCTTAACTACAAAAATTGAACTTCCACCACTGCCTTAAAGCCAACAAAAAAGTCAAACCTAAAGCGTTCACTAAAGTGAGCGCTTTTTTATTTTCCAAAATAATTATTTGCCATTCCGAGGAAGTGAAACAACAGAAGCAATCTCTTTAAAAGAGTATTTAGATTACTTCTCCCTATTGACATCGGGGTCGCAATGACAGGTACTGCTTTAAGCCATCAAGGCCTCAAATTCTTCCCGCTCAATGATTTCTTTAAGCAACAAAACTTTAACTATTTTTTCTAATTTAGCTTGCCATTAAAGCTTCGAACTCTTCTCGTTCTAAGGTCTCTTTTTGTAATAATATTTTCACTACTTTTTCTAATTTGATCTTTTCTTTTTTTATAATCTCCGTAGCTTTTTTATAAGCATCGCGTAAAAAGCGAGAAACTTCTTCGTCAATCATCTGGGCAACTTTTTCACTGTAATCACGCCGTTCATGAATCTCTCTACCTAAGAAAACCAATTCTTCTTTTTGACCAAAAGTTCTGGCTCCTAATTTTTCACTCATACCAAATTCTGTGACTAACCTTCTAGCTAATTTAGTGGCTTGCTGTAAATCATTATAAGCACCAGTGGTTACCTCACCAAAAACTATTGATTCAGTAGCGTGTCCTGACAGCATTACTGATAAGTCCTCAATAAATTCTGATTTGGGATGCATCCGTCGATCTTCAGTTGGCAATTTAATAGTGTAACCAGCCGCCTGCCCTCGCGCAATAATAGAAATTTTATGGACCGGATCAGTATTAGGTAAAAAATGTGCTACCAGGGCATGTCCGGCTTCATGGTAGGCCGTAATCTTTTTTTCTTTTTCTGACAAAATATAGCTTTTACGCTCTGGTCCCAGCATTACTTTTTCGATACTTTCCAAACATTCATCCATACCCACTATTTTCTTGTTACGCCTAGCTGTCAAAATAGCTGCTTCGTTTAATAAATTGGCTAAATCAGCTCCACTAAAACCCGGGGTACGCTCAGCAATAGTTCGTAGATTAACAGTTTTATCCAAAGGTTTTTGTTTGGCATGAACTTCTAAAATTGCTTGGCGGTCGGCAATATCTGGCTCATCCAATACCACCCTCCTGTCAAACCTACCGGGCCTAAGTAGGGCCGGATCTAACACATCTGGCCGATTGGTTGCTGCTACTACTATAACATTAGTGTCTGTATCAAAACCGTCCATCTCCACTAAAATTTGATTTAGGGTTTGTTCTCTTTCATCATGACTACCGCCCAAACCAGTGCCGCGTTGTCGTCCCACCGCATCAATTTCATCAATAAATACGATACAAGGAGCAGTTTTTTTCGCACGATTAAATAAATCTCTAACCCGTGAAGCGCCTACTCCAACAAACATTTCCACAAATTCTGAACCAGAAATATGATAAAAAGGCACATTAGCTTCACCAGCTACCGCTCTAGCTAACAAGGTTTTGCCGGTACCAGGAGCGCCTACTAATAAAACTCCCTTAGGAATACGGGCACCTAAGGATAAAAATTTAGTCGGGTTTTTTAAAAACTCTATCACTTCCTGTAATTCAATTTTAGCTTCTTTAACCCCCGCTACATCTTTAAAAGTTATTTTATTTTTTTTATCTTTCTGATTGGTCTCTCGGGCACGTGATTGGCCAAAAGACAAAGCTCGCATATTAGCACCCTGAATTTGCCGGGACATAAAATAAATAAAACCCACAATCAAAACAAAGGGAATTAAAAATGGCAAAATAGTAATCAACCAAAAACTAAGTCCAGTATCTGTTTTAACCTCAACCTCAATCGTTCTAAGTTTAATTGGATCAATCCCGTAATTCTTAATTAACTCAGATAAAGAATCAGCACCCTCTTTTTTGGCTGTTAAGATACTATTATCTTTTAAGGTAGCCGTTAAATCATTATTTTCTACTACAACGGTCTTTACATTATCTTGCTCAATCTCCTGCATTACTCGATTAATTCCAACCGCTTGGGTTGAATTAGTCGAAGAAGAATAAAAAGAAAAAATACTGGCCAGTACCAAAAATAATAAAAAGAAAATTAAGAAATTTTTTATAATACCACGCATAATTTAAAGTTAATACTCATCTATTATAACCAACGGTAAGATCTTTGACAAGTATAAATAACTCGCCAAATATCAAGCAATATTCTCTAAATAAATTAATTTTTTGTAATTTTTATCTATTGATTTTTAGCCTTAACCTACTCAGCTGGTTGTTCAGTTGATTCCTGGGTCTTGTTTTGTTTCTCTTGCTCTTGCAACTTTTTTTCTTCAGTATGACTTTTTGATTTTTCAGTTAAAGCCTTGATAGATAAGCCCAAGCGGTGCTCTTGGGGATCTAAAGAAATTACTTTAAATTCAATCTGATCACCAACTTTGGCAACTTGAGCAGCATCTTGTATTGATTTATCAGATAATTCAGAAATATGAGCTAAGCCATGAATTTCATTATCTAATTCTACAAACAAACCAAATGGATTAACTTTTAGCACCTTACCTTTAACTTTATCACCTACTTTATATTTATCTTTAACATTTTTCCAGGGATCTTCTATTAATCTTCTTAAAGATAAGGAAATTTTAGAACCTTCTACATTAATAATTTTAGCTTTAACTCGTTGGCCAACTTTAACTACCTCGTTAGGTTCATCAATTCTTTGCCAAGCTAACTCAGAAATATGCACTAAACCTTCCAAACCGTCATCGAATTTTACAAAACAACCAAAATCAACCACACCGGAAACTTCGCCTTCTACCACGGCACCCGGCTGATATTTATCTAATTTACCTTTTTGCTGTTCTTCCCAAGCAGCTCGCTCTGAAACAATCAATTTTTCCTCGGCTTCGTCTACAGTAATAATTTTAACTTCCAGATTCTGGCTAATAAACTTTTTCAATAATTCTAAAATTCTACCCTTATCACCGCCTTCTACGCGTGGATAATGTTCTACGGTTAATTGCGAAACTGGCAAAAATCCCGGCACATGTCCCAGCTTAACCATTAAACCACCCTTATTAGCATCCACCACTTTAACTTTAACAATACCGGATTGTGATTTTAAATCTTCCAACTTGTCCCAGGCTTTTTGGTGGCCAGCACGCCGAAAAGATAATTCCATTTCACCGTTTTCATTTTCTGGTTCTAAAACTGTAGCTTGTACCAAGTCACCTAATTTTAAAGTAGTATATTCACCAGATTCATCAAATAACTCCCTGCCTCTAACTATGCCTGTGGTTAAACTATCAATATCCAGCCGCACTTCATTTTTACTAACAACTATAATTTTCCCCTCAACTAAATCTCCTATCTTAGGAATACCAACTGTTTTAGTTGATTCTAATAATTTATCCATTTGGGATAGTGAGGTGTTTTTCATCTAATAAAAAAATTGCCTAACCCAAGCGCTTTTTCAAGCCCTTGAGCCCCAGGGTGATTAATTGCTCCCTAGGACAAATTAACTAATGATTATTAAGCTTATCTAGTTTATACTATAAATGAATTTTAAGCAAGTATCTTTAAAAAAATCTTTCATTGCAAATACGACAAGTACTCTTTAGGACTTTGTAAATTAAGGGATAAATGAGGGCGTTGGATGTTGTAAAAGTCAATAAACTCATCTTGGATAGTCTGATTGTATTTTTCAAAATGACCATTTAGGAATGATTTATTGAGATGTTTCCGGAAATCGGCAGTGTTTCTTTTTTTTAAATACTCCTTAAAGAGTCCAAAAAATATGTGAAGTTATTCACCCTATTTAAGATATTTAGTTATTATTTTGATAATTTGATTAATGGTTTGTGGTAATTTATTCCAGCGATTGATTACCGTATAATTATAGTATTTTTGGTATCTCAGTTCTTTTTGGGCGCTTAACCAACGTCGATTTTTTTGCATCAGATTCATAATAGGTGATTCATAAATACGTCTTTTAATTTCTCGGATTGATTCAGCTGTGATAAAAATCAAAATACTTTTTGGTAAATGTTTTTTAACCTTTAATGCACCTTTAACGTCTATATTAAGAATAACATTGTAACCAGCGGCTAATTTGTTTAACACTTCTTTCTTGGGTGTACCATAATGTTTTCCATGGACATTTTTCCATTCTAATAACTGATGTTGTTTGATTAACTTTCTAAAAAATTTCTCTTTTACAAATTTATGTACTTTATCCTTTTGTTCTCCTTGTCTAATTGTTCTGGTGGTGTAAGTGATTACAGTAGCGAGTTTAATTTTTTTAATTTTTAATAAATCAGCTACAACGCTATCTTTGCCTACTTGAGAGGGCCCAGAGATAATAAATAATTTTCCTTTAAGTCTTTTCATTTTAGTTTAGCTAGATAATCGGTTAATTTTTTAGGTAAAGAAGAAGTAAATAATTTAACTTCTCCATTAAGATCAACAAATCCTAGGATGCTGGCATGCAAAAATAATCTACCAATTTTATTGTTAATTTTATTTTTATTGGGTCGGTAAATTTTATCGCCGACTAAGGGATAACCAAAGGCGGCTAAATGCGCTCGAATTTGATGAGTGCGACCAGTAATAATGTTAATTTTTAATAAAGTATGGTGAGTAAATCTTTGGGTTACTTCAAATTTAGTAATTGCCGCCCTCCCTTCTTCGCCTTTGGGTCGAGCTGCTATTTTACCGTGTTTGGTTCGGGAACGGTCTAGGGGGAAATCAATAATTCCGCTGGGTAACTTAACTTGTCCTTCTACTAAGCCAATATATTCTTTATATACCAGATGATTTTTAAATTGTTGTTTTAAAAGTTCAAACATAACCTGGGTGGTTGCTACTACCATTAACCCTGAAACATCTCGGTCTAATCTATGAACTATACCAGGACGCATTGAATCATCACCAATATTTTTTATTTTCGGATATTTAGCCAGTAAGCTATCTACCAAAGTCGGCTCAATTACTCCGGGGGCGGGATGAACAACTAATCCCTCGGGTTTATTAATGACTAAAAAATCTGAGGTTTTTTCAATTATTTCCAAGGATATTTTAGTAGTGGGCGCAATAGTCAAAGGTTTAGGTTTAGTAAAATTAAGCAAAATTATATCGTTATTTTTTAAAAAATGGTGAACTGTTACTTTTTTCTTGTTTACTAAAATTTTACCTTGTTTAATGGTTTGTTGAATAAAACTGCGAGAAAAATCT
>CAZGYI010000018.1:12730-15169 GCA_964530635.1 uncultured Gammaproteobacteria bacterium
AAAGTAACAACAAGAAATTTATCTAACCTGGTGGCAGTGGTTAATTGAGAAACAGTAATTTGTTGTTTCATATCAACTTCTTTAAAAAAGTTAGTGCTTGTTTTTTGGTAGTAATTTTTTTGGCTAATTGCGCTTCGGTTAGTTGCTTTAATAGCCAGCCAATTTGCGGACCAGATTTAAGGTTTAGTAATTTCATAATTTGATTGCCGTCAAGTAATAATTTTAATTTGCCTCTATTAGTTAATAGCCGCGCTAGTTGCTTTAATCTTTTTCTTAAAGCCAGTAGTCTATCCATTAAAATTCGACCGTCAGCTGGCTTAGTAGCGAAAGAATCGGCAAAAATTATTTGTTGCAAAGCTTGCCCCCAACTAAGTTTAGCAAAAAAATAGCGATACAGGGTACCTGGTCTAAATTCGGCTACTTTGCCGTGCACTAAAAGCATGTGTTTAGCCACTAACCATTTTACTAATTCAGAATCTACTTTATCTCCCGACTCGTCTACAAAACTAGTAAGTTTTAACTGTTCGATGATTTTAGGAACCAGTAAAGCCCCCCTGATATCGTGTTCTGGTGTTCTTATTATTCTAACCCCGTGACTTAATGGTGTTTGTAAAGTTAACGGTTTTCCAATATCATGCAAAATAATTGCTAAGATAACAGAAATACTTGGTTTAGTTTGAATAAATAATTTCTTCCATAATTTACTTTCCCAAGAAGTTAGAGCTAAAACTGTGTGTTTAAAAACATTACCCTCGCTATGAAATTTTTTAGCCTGTGGTGTTTTATGTAAAATATAAACTTCGGGTAAAAGAACTTTGATAGCGCCAGCTTTATCCCACAAAATTAAGGCTTTTTTAGCATCGGTTTTTAAGGATTTAACAAATTCTCGAGCAATTAACTCCCGTGGTAAAATAAAACCAGTTTTATCTTTAGCTAATAAGCTGACGCTGCACATTTTTTGCAAAACGTGCCAAGTCTGTTTTTCTATAGTAAAACCAAGCTGCAAACTAAAACGTAGCGCCCTAAGTAATCTAGAAAAATCCTCGGTAAAACGGAGGTGGGGTTGCCCTACGGTTCTGATAATTTTTTTATTAAGGTCATTTAAACCACCGACCAGATCGATAATTTCTCCTGATAATAAATCCCAAGCCAAGGCATTAATAGTAAAATCTCGTCTAGTTAAATCTTCCTTGATAGATAATTGAGTCGAGGTTTTGATAGCGAAATCGCGATAGCGCCCAGTGCCTAAAGCATGGTCTAACCGCGGTAGGGTAATGTCTAAAGCCTCGCCTGACCAATTAGCTGGCATTAATTTATAAACTCCAAATTTTTTGCCAACTAAAGCAACTTTTCCTAGTTTTTTCAGAGATTTTTCCAATAGTTGATGACCAAGTCCGCTGACCACTAAATCGTAATCTTTGGTAGGGCGTTTTAATAAAAGATCACGTACAGCGCCACCGACCAGATAAATCTTAATTCGGGGGTACTGTTGTTTTAGGCTTTTGGCCAGACGTTTAATTAACAACGGCAGCTGATTTTTATTGATTCTAACCATATCTATACTATACCAGGTCTTAGCTATTTAGTAATTTTTTAAAACAAAACCGCCCCGGATATTCCGAAGCAGTTTTGTTTTAAATAGTTTTTATTCTTTTTTAGATATTTCCCGCTCAATAGCCTCAAGCCAGCGAGCAGCTTTTTCTTTGCCACCCAAACCAAAGGCTAAACCACCAGCTAATGCTAACATCGCTACTAAACCAGTAAATAAAATTTCAATTAGACTACTAGCTACTCCCAATTGGATTAAAGCTGCCATTAAAGTGAAAATAATAATGGACCATTTAGATAGAGCAGCTAAAGGTTTTATTGCTGAGGTTGGAGCTTTAGAGACTTTGATACCTTTTTCTACCACATTATAAACAAATTGCGCTACGATTAGACCAACGGTTAGGATAATTACAGCAATTAAAACATTGGGAATATAAAGAGCTACGGCATTTAAGAAGGTAGTAACCTGTGACCAGTTTAAAATATCTGCCACAGCAATTAAGACAACAACTACAAAAAACCATTTTACCAACCAACCAATAATCCCAGATAAAGATATTGGCAATCCGGCATTTTCAGCTTTTTGCGAAAGGCCGGTTTTGGCCAATAAATCATCTAATTTTGCCAAGGAAATAATCTTGGCAGCTAATTTGCCCAAAGCAGCAGCGATTAATAGTCCTACAATCAGGACAATTAAAGCGCTTAATAATTCAGGCAAAAAATCTGTGAATTGATTCCACATATTTTGAAATGAGTAGACAATTGTTTCTGTCCACATATTGCCCCCTTTCTTAAGGTTAATTAATAGTTAGCTTAATAGTTAATAATAAACATAGTAAATCAACTACCTCGCAGCAAGCTGCGAGGTATGGTTATAGTAATAGTAATTAC
>CAZGYI010000019.1:0-13790 GCA_964530635.1 uncultured Gammaproteobacteria bacterium
CTTAGTATTAACTTTTTGTAAAGCCTCATGCTGACCTTCTTTAATTGCCTTAACCACCAAACTAGTAATTAATTGAATTGATTTAATCGCATCGTCATTAGCTGGAATAGGATAATCAGCTTTGGTGGGGTTGGTATTGGAATCGGCCAGAGCGACAACTGGAACTTTTACTTTATACGCTTCGGCTATGGTATTCTTACCTTCGCGCAAACCAATCATAAAAATCGCTTGTGGAATACGATTCAAACCTTTAATACCGCCTACTAATTCCTGAAAACCCACTAAATCTTTTTCTTTTTCCAAACGTTCTTTTTTGGAATATTTTTCCCAAGTTCCTATTTTTTTATCTTGTTCCAAGGCTTCTAATTTTTTTATCAATTTATAAATAATAGAAAAGTTAGTAAACACGCCACCCAACCAACGACCAGTAATATAAGGCATGCCAGTTTCCTGAGCTGCTATTTTGATAATATCATGAGATTGAAATTTTAAACTAACAAATAAAATCAGACCTTCTTTAGCTGCCACTTGCTTAATAAAGTCTAAGGCCGCCTTAAGTTTAGCCGCAGTCTTTTCCAAATTAATAATATGCACGCCCTGACGCGAGGTAAATAAATATGGCTTCATTTTAGGGTGCCAACGCGATTTTTGGTGCCCAAAATGAACGCCTGACTTAAGCAATTCTAATAAGCTTGGTATTTCTGGCATAAAAGATTTTCCTTTAATTCCCCGTATTTTTAATAATTAAACTGGGGACCGCTACTGTCTGATAGCTCTACTATAAATTCCCCACTACGGGGGCAAGGATTAGTAGACAAACAGTATGAGAGATTAAGTATGGACATTATAGCAGGTTGTAAATATTTGACAAGACCTAATCTTTATTTATACGAAAAACTCCATTAAATTGTAAATCAAAAAATATTAAAAATAGATTGGTCACTTTTATGTCCACCTGGACCAAAAAATGACCAAGGGGAAAAATAAGGTAGAAAGATAAAAATACGGGTTGACATATTTTAAGTTAATACGGATTGATATATTTTAAGTTAATATATTTTAATTTAAATGATAGCCGAATTTTAACTTAAATAGAAGCTGAAAAACAATTAGGATAAAACAAACCCCCTACAAACTTCGTAGAGGGTTTTTTGAAACGACCAAGGGTCAAAATTCCGACCCAAGGACTTAGTTCCCGAGTGTCCGAGACTTGCTGACGCCGCCGAACCACCAGATCTTACGCCAGCCTTCGTCGTGGCGCTCCACGCGGACGCGGCGCTCATCGCCGCGCCGGTAGAAGGCGATGGAAGAAGCATACCCGTTTTTGTTATCCCACTGGGTACCATTCGGATGTGTATCAGCAAAGGCCGGATCGTCTGCATTTACCTGCGCCTGGGCGTAAAGATCTGGAACAAGGCCACGACGTTCATACTCGCGGTCAAGTTGAACAACCGAGACGAATCTGCCGACCTTGAAAAAGTACACATCAACCTCTTCCTCGCCTTTACCCGGCATATTTGCCAGAACATTATTGTTGATGTACATCACGCAGCCAGCCGCGTCAATCGCCTGTATGGGCGATTGCTCGCGGTTGACCTTGGCGTGGCGAACAATCATGTTTGAACGAGTTTCGACGCGCTTGCGCAGGGCTTCAAACATCTCCTGCGCCAACTGATCGCCTTCATCCTCTATGACTTGCTGCGTCAGGTTTTTGAGGAGTGAAACGGCGTTCTTTCGACACCGCTCTTTAAAACGATCTGAGATCCTACCAATTTGAGCATCGGTTATGGTCTCGATGGTGGCAATGGTTTTTTCTTCCATTGGAGTCATCCTTTCTTTGATTTGTTTATAAATTCCCCTTTATTTGGGGTCTTTGTTAAAGATCTTTACTTACAATAATAACATCTAAATGTACTCTATATTGACTGGTTTGTCAAGACTTGCTACAGTAAACCCGAGTTATGAAAAAAGATATACATCCTAGTTATTATCCTAATGCCAAAGTGGTTTGCGCTTGTGGCAATAGTTTTACTACCGGCTCCACGGTTAAAGAACTGCATGTGGAAATCTGTTCAGCTTGCCATCCTTTTTATACTGGCAAAGAAAAAATTGTGGATACTGCCGGACGAGTAGAACGTTTCCAAAAAAGACAAACTAAAAAACAAGGTTTAACTAAGAAAAAATTATCCAAAACAGCTCAGTAACTATATTCACGGAAAATCTCCTGCCGGTTTGGCAGTTTTTGCATTATGCTTACAGACCAACAATTAATAGAGCTTAAAACTAAGCATCAAGAATTAGAGCGTCGGCTACAAGAACCCGCGGTATTACAAAATCGCGATCTATTAGTTAATGTAAGTAAAGAGTACAATGAAATAACCCAAGTTCTAGATTATACTAAACAAATAACCAAATTAAACCAAGAGCTGGCTGATTTAGAAAATCAAATTAAAACCGAAACTGATTCATCTCTAAAACAATTACTAGAAGAAGAGATTGTTTTAACTAAAGCTAAATTAGCTGAACAAGAAAAAGTGATTGCTGACTATCTACAACCCAAAGATCCGTTGGATAAAAAGAATATTATTATAGAAATCCGCGCTGGCACGGGCGGCAATGAAGCCTCACTTTTTGCAGCTGAATTATTCAGAATGTATTCACGCTATGCCGAACGCCAGGATTGGCGGACAAATTTAATTTCAGCGAACCGCAATGAACTAGGCGGTTATAAAGAAGTGATTTTTGAAATTAAGGGTACGGGTGTTTATTCCAAACTAAAATGGGAAAGCGGCGTTCATCGGGTGCAAAGAATCCCAGTAACTGAAAAAAGCGGCCGAGTGCATACTTCGACGGCCACAGTCGCGGTTTTACCAGAGGCTGAAGAAATAGATCTTAAAATTAAACCTGAAGATATCAAAGTAGAGGCCACCACCTCATCGGGCCATGGCGGGCAAAGTGTTAATACTACTTACTCTGCGGTTCGCATTACTCACTTACCCACGAATTTGGTGGTTATTTGCCAAGACGAACGGTCACAAAAACAGAATAAAGAAAAAGCCCTACAGGTTCTTCGTTCGCGCTTATTGGCTCAAGCAGAGGCTGAAAGGAGAAATGCGCGTGATTCAGCTAGAAAATCACAAATCGGCTCAGCCGAAAGATCAGAAAAAATTAGAACTTATAACTTTCCCCAAGATAGATTAACTGATCACCGGGTTAAAAACAACTGGCACGATTTACCCACTATAATGGATGGCGAGCTAACTGATATTATCAGCACGCTTAAACAAGAATTATCATGACCAGATCCCAAGCGTTAGCCTGGGCCTCGCACCAGCTTAACTTTAACAGCTCCCCTACCTTGGATGCCGAGGTGCTTTTAGCATCTGTACTTAACTTATCTAGAACAAAATTACTGGCTGATTTATCTAAAACCATCAATTTGGTTGATGGTTGGCGTTTTAAACGACTTATCAGTCAAAGAAAAAAAGGAATGCCAGTCGCTTATTTAACTCGCCACAAAGAATTTTATGGGCGAAAATTTTTGGTAAATAAACACGTACTCATTCCCCGTCCAGAAACTGAATTATTAATAGAAAAATCCTTAATAGTTATGCATGCGTCGCTCCCTATAAATCCCGCGACGTGGAATTCTTCAAGGAATAGTTCCATAAAAACAATAGTTGATATTGGCACTGGCTCTGGTTGTATTGCTATAACCCTAACATTGGAATTGCCATCTATTAAAGTAATAGCTACTGATATTTCTGCTGCGGCACTTAAAGTAGCACGTTACAACTCCCAGCTTTATAAAGTAACTAATCGTATAGCTTTTAAACAAAGTGATCTACTAACTCCTTTAAAAAATAGGTCGATTGATTTGTTAATAGCTAATCTGCCTTATGTTACTAAAAAAGAATATGATGCGAATCCGGAACTTAAATTTGAACCCGCTGGTGCTTTATTAGAACAGTCAGGATTGTTTGAAACATTTTGCCAACAACTTGCCGCACATCAAGAAATAAAGTTTATACTTTTAGAAACCTCTCCACTAATAATTAATTCCTGGCTAGAAGTTATAAAAAAATTCTTGTCTAGTTGTTCTATTTCAATATTTCCCGACTTGTCAGGTAATTCTCGACTAATAATAATTGACACCAAAAAGACCTCCGGAGTATAATAAATGCCGCCTAAATAAGGCATTAAAATAAACAACATTCTTTCACAAGAGTCTCTAGAAAGGAGAGACAAAAAATGAATGATTTAATAAAACAAAAAGCAGATGGTTTAACTAAACTGTTTCCTAGGGCAGAACCAATACTAATAATTATTAAATTGTTAGATGATCAGGGTAATCGTATCTTACCTATTTTACTTGAAATAACTGGGGCTAACGCCTCTAAGGATAAAGAAAAATTGATTTTATCTACTTCCAATGGAAACGGAAAAGTAAAAGAAATAACTTTTCTTTTAAAAGATATTTTCGATTTATACACACCCGAACACTTTCTATCATTAAATAACTAAAAACTAACAATTTAATTGCCCCTAGGAGAAAACCATGTACTGTGCCATAAAAGACCCTTGTAGACTAAATGCTATAAAATGAATACAAGGGTTTCTTTTTTTATAAAAATCACTAACTACTTTTCTTTCTTGCCCTTTTCCTCTTTAATGTCAATCGTTTCTTTTTCTTTGCCCGACTCCTCTGTTGTTTCCTCTACTTTTTCTACCCCTTCAACTTTGGACACATCTTCTTCAGGCGCAGTAGTTAACACTTCTTCAGCTCGCGGCTGTTCTACACCAATTACTAATTCATCAGCATTATTTAGAATATGCCAAGTTTTAGGTAAATTTAGATCCTTCACCTGGATAGCGCTATCAAATGTTGCCAAAGGAGAAATATCTACCACAATTTCATGCTGTAAATCTTGCGGCAAACATTCAATGCGCAAATTATTCAAATTTTTAACCAACACCCCTCCTAATTCCTTTACTGCTTTGGCTTCTCCTATAAACATAATAGGAATCTCTGTAGTGATTTTTTCATCCATTCTAACTTGATGAAAATCAATATGTATATACTTACCAGTAACCGGATCAGTACTTACTTCTTGAATCAACGCTTTAACTGGTTTATTAGCATCCAGCCTCAAATCTATTAAAGAACTGCCACCCACTGTCCGATAAACCTTGGCAAAAGTAAGATAATCAACTGATATGGAAATTGGTTTAATATTGTGACCATAAACAACGGCAGGAATTTTTCCTTCCTGTCGTAAACTCTTAACTTTTTTACCAGTAATAGTACGGCTAGAAACCGCTAATTCAGTCATAATTTAAGAACTATAAAGCAATTGATGAAAATTTATAACTTCGTCAGAGTTTATTTGATTACAATCTTTAAATTTCATTACATCATCGCCTGTCAAATCAGTAACTAAACCAACCGAAGTAATACCTAAAGTTGAAGTAAGGATTAAAGCCACTATTGAACTGCCGCATTCGCCACACTGCAGGTGTACTAAATGGGCGCCGTCTTTCTCATCTAAAATTCTGGCTTTTAGTGGATTGTATGATCTTTCACAAAGTGGACAGTAAGATACTAATTTCTTTAAACCATCTCCTAATTGATTATGTGATTTACGCCTTAATTCGCTATTCATAAAATTTATTACCTTCTATTTTTAGTTTATCATTTTAAAATACTACTGTCAAACTTAAAGGTTCCCCAATGACAAGTATTGGGACGTATCGTGATAGCGGGTCCATAAAACAGCTAAATAAAGACACGAAAATTTACTACCTTAAATAAATTTAAGCATTCTGCTCGTAAGGAGCAAACTTGGCAAATTTCTTAGATAAATTTTCTAACATACCCACCATAACTAAAGACATTACCAACGAGGAACCGCCAGCGCTTAAAAAAGGTAAAGGCAAGCCAATAACTGGCGCCAAGCCAATATTCATACTAATATTTAAAAACACCTCAATAAAAATTATACTAACTATACCCCCCGTTACCAATAAAGAAAAATCATCACGCAAGCGGCTCATTAATCTAATAACTCTAATAAAAAATATACTAAACAATAATAATATTAAACTAGCTCCCGCCAAACCTAATTCTTCAGCTATGCTGGCAAAAATAAAATCTGTTTGTTGTTCCGGCAAAAAATCCAGCTGACTTTGAGTACCCAAACCCAATCCTCGCCCCAACCACTGACCCGAACCAACAGCAATTATAGACTGAGTAACATTATAGCCCTTACCTAAAGGATCAAGTTGGGGATTTAAAAAAACTTGAATTCTCGATTGTTGATAATCTTTAAGTCCAAACCAACCAACTATTAGTAAAACGATGAAAATCGCCACCATACCAATCCACCAACTAACTCTTTTAGGTATCATAGCTAACATCACCAACCAAATAACTACAAATAGTGAAGCTGAACCAAAATCCGGTTGCCATAAAATTAAAATTAGTGGAGGTAATAAAACCAAAAAACTACCAAAAGTTTTTTTAAAATTCAATGGTGAGCCTAGATTAACTAAATAGGCTGCCAAAGCAATTACAAATAATATCTTGGCCAATTCTACCGGCTGAAAACTAAAATTACCAAAAACAAACCACCCTTTAGTGCCACGAATCACATTTCCCAAGAACAAAACTGTAGTTAAAGATAAAAATAATAAAATATACAATAATTTTGACCAGGACCGGTAAATTCTAAAATCTACCATACTCACTATCACTAATAAAATTAAGCCAATCACTGCCGCGATTAATTGTTTAATAAAAAAAGAATTTTTAAAATCCTCTAGTGAATTAAGAGCACTGGCATAATGAGAAGCTAAGCCAATAATCAATAATAACAACACTGTTCCAGCCAAGATCCAATCATACCCTTGGAATACCTGTAAAAATCGCTTAAACATACTTTCTTAGTTATGACACTTTATTATGGTATGGGGGTAAGCGGCTTAAAAACCTTAGCGTCTAATACATTCACTTCTGGTTTAACCACTGCCTCAGTAATATTGTGATAAGATGATGGCCAAAAAAATTCAACTGGTTGAGTTTGGCCACTTTCCATAGTAGTTATTGATTTACTGGCTACGGCCATTACTTGGCTGCCGCTTAAAAGTAAGGCCGTAACATCAACCCGCCAAAAACTATAAGCACTACGATTGGTTAAATCAATGTTTAAACGAGTACCTTGCCGTGCTCCTTGAGAAGTAAGGCTAATATCTTCAACATATTGATCAGTAACAATAAAATTTAAAACGGGAAATTCTTTAAAGTCCCGAATTCGCTGCCATTTATTATCAGTGACTGCTAAAGCAACCTCTTTATAGTTACTCCCCAGTTCAATATTATAGGCAGTAATATATTTCTCTTCCAAAGGTAAGACAAAAGTTGAGCCCGCCGCAACCTCTTGACCATCAACTATAAACTGATAATTTAAATCGCTCGCCGACCAGCGTAAATTAGGATTCTTAACCTCCGCCACTAAATCATAAGTTTTGCCTAAAGGTATAACCTGCACTTTAAGCACTTGTATCTCTTGGGCACTACTTTTAAATTTCCAGGCGTCGGTGTTAATATTATCCTCTACCAAACTAACCAACATCTGGTCATAGGCTTTACTAGTGGCTAAATATTTAATAATACCAACCAAACTATAGCCACTAAATATTAAAATCACTAAAATTAACAAACCGATGACAATTTTCTTAAATAAGTCACGATGCAAAAAAAACCAATAGCCTAATTTAAATTCTGGCTCTGGAATTCTTGATATTTCATTATTGGTCATAATTTATTTAATTAATTTTCAATAGTAATATTTTACCATATTTCCTTTCCTTCTAGCCAATTTTCATGCTATACTATATTGGTAAAAATTAACTGATAATTTTATGTTAGAAACTAGTAAAGATATTCTCAACATCACACTTGCCTTATCTATCTTTGGTCTAGCCTTTCTCTTGGGTTGGATTTTAGTTTATTTTCTATTAATCATCAGGAGATTAGCTAAATTAATCTCTAGTGTAGATGAAAGGTTGAAAGCGCTAGATAACCTCTTTCACGCTATTAAAGACAAATTAGAGCATTCGGCTTCTACCTTTTCGGTAATGGCTTTAGGGATTAAAGAACTGGTGACTTATTTTATTGATAAAAAATTGAATAAAAAAACCGGAACTGGGAAAAAATAAATATTTGATTCGGCTAAAAATATCAGCATTTACTCCAGGAACCATTCGCGCGAATAGTTCCTGTATCAAGTATCACGATTAACATCTAAACAGATACCCTGTCTTTTAAACAGGGTATCTTAATATTATCCAGAGACTTCTAGGAAGCGAACCGAACGGTTATTCCAGTGATTACCGGCATTATTGCAGTTGACGTTCGCCAAACCGCTGATGTCAGAGTTACCTCCGTTAAGACGACGCGCACGGCTCACAAAAATTTGTTTATCTCCATCCATTATCACCAGGCGTTGATGCGCTAATTTAGATTTAGCAAGATCTCCGCCTTGTATATCCTGGGACGCGGGAAGGATAGCGTCTTCTGCGGCACCCTAATATCCGCCCGGTTATAGACGGATTTGCTAGAGACCCGCACTAGAAACAAACAAGCAGTGCTCTAGATAATACCGCGACACGCTCTTATTATCCGTAAACAATAAGATTCTGGCCGCCACTGGTATATCCAGGATTTCGGCGACGGCAATCCTTGAACTGCCGTGCATTAGCCTACTTTCAATTTTTATATTAACATGTCTTAAAAATATAAAAAAGAGACTTGGGTAAAAATTAATTTCCAAGTCTCAAAGTTCCAAAAAGAACAAATTTACAAGGTACTAAGTGCCAATTTATAGCACTGCTAGGAAGCGAACCGAACGGTAATCCCAGCGATCACCGGCAACATCGCAGCGGACGTACGCCAAACCGCTGACGTCAGAGACACCTCCGCCAAGACGACGCTCACGGCTCTGATAGTACTCCTCATACCACACCGACGTATTAGTAATGCCGTCCTCTTTTCGAGGCAAATCAAGACACATTTGCGGAATGACATTAGCCTCAATTATAGTCTCCAAACGAAGTTTCTCCGGTGCTAATTTTAAAAGTTCTGCTACAGCTGGTTTAAGTACCTGTTCACACTCGCCATCAGCTGATATTCCAAAACGCGACCCGCGCGGACCTGCGGTATAATCCGTAAGTGTACGCTGCTGGCGTAATCGCTCAATAATCGGCTCCAAACAATCGACCTGATATACTTGACAGCCGTTATCATAAGCTGGCTTGCACCGAGTATCCACCAAGGCAGTAATATTTTCCAGTTGATATGCGTTCGCTACTACCAACTTATTATCCCGCAAACGCAGGAGTTGTTTGGCGTCCGATTGCTCATACAACCATTCTTTTAGTTTTATTTTCCAGCCGGGGTAATCAGCATCACGCGACATCAATACTTCGGGTAAAAAAATAGGTTCAAAGCCTAATCCTTTCCAGTAAGTCACTAATTTTTTACCATAATCTTTTATGGTAGTGATAAATGGCGTGAGGTCAAAATCTCTGCCAAAAAAGTTGAGGTGATATTTTAGCTGGCGCAGCACGAGCTGTCCCAACCAATCGCTTGTTGCCCAAGACAAGTCGCGACCTTTAATAGCATCGCACACTATTGCCGCGTGCCCGGGATCAGTACGGATTTTTTTAAGGTGCTCTCTGGTTATACCCAGGTGTCCTAATACCTCATAAGTAGCGTTTAATTCGGACCCGGGTGTTTCTTGAAGTAATGTTAATTTTGAGTTCCCCATAATGGATCACTCCTTTCTTTTTGTATTTTGGCTCTCCTCAAATATAGAGGCTCGCCTGACTGTTGATTTCCCAAAACTTGCGTTTTGGGCGTTATTTATTGTTAAGGTGCTATAAAAGCCACAGTAACATACTAGCTTAACTCTTTGGACACTTTTTGTCAAGCCACCAGCTAAAATGGTAAAATTGAACCGCTAAATATTGACTTGGTGACTAAGCAACTAAGAACTAGTGGCTTGAGAACTAATAGCCAAATATTATGTCTAATTTTATTCATCTTCATGTCCATTCTCATTATTCTCTACTGGATGGATTGCCCAAAATTCCCGATTTAGTGGCTTATGCCAAGAGTTTAGGACAAGAAGCGCTAGCTCTTACCGATCACGGCGCTATGTATGGAGTTATAGAATTTTATAAAGAAACTCTGGCTCATCACCTTAAACCAATCATCGGTGTAGAAACATATTTTGCCCCGCGCGACTTACAAAGCAAACAAGCTAAAATTGATGACTCGGCTTACCATTTGGTATTGCTAGCCAAAAATTTACAGGGCTATCATAATTTATTAAAACTTGTAAGTATTTCTCATTTACAAGGCTTTTATTATAAACCAAGAATTGATTTTACTGTTTTAAAAGAATATCACCAGGGATTAATTGTCCTTTCTAGCTGTCTTAAGGGCAATATTCCACAAGCGTTATTGGCCGAAAATGAAACTCTAGCAGAAAAATTGGCTCAACAATATTTATCAATTATGGGGGAGGGAAATTTTTATCTAGAAATCCAGGCCCATCCTGAATTACCGGAACAAATCAAAATAAATAAAAAAATTGCCGCTTTAAGTAAAAAAATAGGCGTACCACTAGTAGCAACCAACGATGTTCACTATCTTAGGAAAGAAGACGCCGAAGCGCAAGATATACTAGTTTGTATTCAGACGGGGAAAAAAGTAACTGACGAGGATAGATTAGATATGCGAACGGTAAATGGCTCGATGAAAAGCGAAGCGGAAATGCTACAAGATCTTCCAGATTTTACGCAAGCGGTCCAACAAACTGTAGAAATTGCCAAGCAAATTGATTTAGAAATCCCTCTAGCTAAATTATCTTTTCCTACCTATACCACGCCCTATGGAGAAACATCCGAAGTGTACTTAAGACTTTTAACAGAAGGCGGATTAACTAAAAAATATCCCGGTGGAGTAGAAGATCTAGTACGCGACCGACTAGAATATGAGCTTAGCGTAATTATGAAAAAGGGTTATGCTAGCTACTTTTTAGTAGTAGCTGATTTTGTCAACTGGGCACGGCAACATGAAATCATTGCTACCACCCGCGGATCAGCTGCCGGCTCTTTAGTATCTTATCTTTTAGGAATCACTACTATTAACCCCTTGACTTATAACTTGCCTTTTGAGCGATTCTTAAACCCCCAACGCCCTTCACCGCCAGATATTGATATGGATTTTGCCGATAACCGTCGCGATGAAGTAATCGCCTATGTTACTGCCAAATATGGCACTAATCGTGTTGCTCAAATTGTAACTTTCGGTACGATGATGGCCAGGGCAGCAGTTAGAGATACTGGTCGGGTTTTGGGTTATCCATATGGCCAATGTGACCGCATTGCTAAAATGATACCTTTTGGACACCAAGGTTTTCCTATGACTATTGAACGAGCTGTGCAGGAAAATTCCGAGCTTAAAGCTTTAAACGCTGAGGATGGTGAAGTAAAACGCCTATTGGAATTAGCTAAAAAGGTTGAAGGCTGCGCTCGCCATGCTTCAGTTCATGCTGCTGGTATTGTTATCTCGCCCACCCCGCTTACTGATTTTACACCCTTACAAATGGATGTTGATGGTCAACATACCATCACTCAATACGATATGGGGGCTTGCGAGGCCGTAGGTTTGGTAAAAATGGATTTTTTGGGTATTAGAAATTTAAGTATTTTAGGCAGCGCTATTGAGATTATTGAAAAAACCAAAGGAGTAAAAGTTGATCTAGATAATTTACCACTAAACAACGAGGCAACCTTTTCTTTGTTGGCTCAAGGAAATACTATGGGTCTATTTCAATTATCTAGCCCGGGAATGACTAGGTACCTAACCGAACTTCAACCTTCCAGTATTTACGATATTATGGCTATGGTAGCCTTATATCGTCCAGGTCCAATTAATTCTATTCCTGACTTTATTAAACGCAAGCATAATCCTAAACTAATTTCTTATTTAGATCCTCGACTAAAAGATATCTTAACGACTTCTTATGGTATTATAACTTTCCAAGATGATGTATTACTAATCGCTATTTCTATAGCTGGCTATAATTGGGAAGAAGCTGATAAATTAAGAAAAGCTATTGGTAAAAAAATTCCCAAAGAAATGGCCAGACAAAAAGAAAAATTTATTTCTGGCTGCATCACCGGCGGGCTAACCGAAACTAAAGCTATTAATTTATGGCAGTTAATTGAACCATTTGCCGCCTACGGCTTTAATAAGGCCCATGCCGCTTCTTATGCTATTATAGCTTATCAAACAGCTTATCTTAAAGCCAACTACCCGGTAGAATTTATGGCGGCCTTAATGACGGCAGAAAGCGATGATTTGGAAAAAATATCTGCTGCGGTAACTGAATGCCAAAAAATGAATATTCAGGTCTTACCGCCTGATATTAATGAAAGTTTAACCAATTTTACCGTGGTCAATAACCAACAAATCCGTTTTGGTTTAAATGCTATAAAAAATCTGGGGCAACAAGTTGCCCAAACTATTATTAGCGAACGAAAAGAGCATGGTAAATTTTCTAGCCTAGAGGATTTTCTTAATCGCACTAATCGACGCGAAGTTACTAAAAAATCATTAGAGAGTTTAATTAAATCCGGAGCCCTAGACAGCCTAGTTATAGAAAGGAAACAGTTATTGGATTCTATTGATAATCTAACTAGTTATACCAAGCGCCAAACTCCCGAAACCAATCTACAAGCAAGCTTATTTTCCCAAACTGGAGGAATTAAATCTCCACCACTTAAATTAGAACTAGCGCCGCCTGCCACCAAACAGGAAAAATTATCTTGGGAAAAAGAGGTTTTAGGATTGTATGTTACTGAACACCCTTTTGCAGAATATTATACCTATCTGCAAAATACCATCGTACCGGCTAATAAAATCACCGAAATAAACGACCAAGAAATGATTAATATCGCTGGGTTAATTACCCAAACCAAACAAATTACTACTAAAAAAGGGGACGCTATGATATTTGTTACTTTAGAAGATTTATCTGGCAGTCAAGAAATAATTGTCTTCCCTGATGTTTTTTCTAACAACAGACTAGTTTGGCAAACTGATAATATCATATTAGCGCGCGGCAGATTATCCCAGCGTAATGGTGAAAAAAAAGTAATTATTCAAAAAGTACTGACTTTAGATAGTACTGTTAATCTTAAAGATAAAATTAATCAATTCTTTAACTCGACCAACTCTCACTTCTCTCCCGCTACTGCCCCAAAAATTAAAATCATCAACTTGCCGCCAAACACTACCGAAGAAAAAATAAAACAATTAAAACAAATTTTATTACATTTTCCTGGTAATACTACTGTTATTTTCAAACTACCCAACGAAACCGGCTGGCAACAAGTTACCACTGAATTCAAAGTAGCAGATAATCAGGAGCTCAATCTACAAATAAAAAGGCTTTTGGGGTACTGAAAAAATTATTAAGCAATTGTATTAGGCGCAAACATTTTGCACTCATAATTTTGGATCCAACGGAGGCGTAGCCTAGCGCGCTGATCCAGAAGATCATTTTTAGACATAACTTTTGGCATAAATAGTTAGTTATTTTATTATACCAAAGGTGTACAGGAGGTTGGTTCAGGATAGACACACGTGCATAAGTGCGTAAGTTATGTTATAATTAGAATTGGAGTAAACTAATTTATAGAGTGGTCGATATATAAAT
>CAZGYI010000020.1:0-13080 GCA_964530635.1 uncultured Gammaproteobacteria bacterium
ATTTCCATAAAACCCAAACCACAATAGCAAAATTAATCAGCTGAGCGAGCATCAATTTCCAATCAACATGAAATGTATTGATAAAATCTTCCATAAAATTTTATTAATAAATAATCACCTTTTTGCAGAAGGCTAAAGTTCTGTTCAGCCTTCTGAATAAAAAACGGCTATTTAATACCAAAAGCAATAATCAAAGCGTAAATAGCAATAGCTTCGGCAAAAGCAGCGGCTAACAGCATAGGAATTAATACTTTTCCCGCGGCTTCGGGGTTACGACCGATGGCTTCCACCGCCTTAGCGCCAATTTTACCAATAGCTAGCGCTGGTGCAAAACCACCGATAGCGATAGCTAGGGCTTTGGCAATAACTGCTAATTCCATATTTTTTGACCTTTCTTTAGAATATTTTATGGTCGCGACGAAAATTTATTATTTAACGTCACCAACAAATACTCAAATTAATTAATAAAAATTAATGTTCTTCAGCCGTCGAGGCAACTGAAAAATAAACCAAAGTAAGCATAGCAAAAATCAAGGCCTGGACTATGCCCACAATTACTTCCAAAAACATAAAAGGAATCGGCAAGACAAAAGCAAAAATTACCGCGATAGAGGCCAACAACACTTCGCCTGCGAAAATATTACCAAATAATCGAAAAGATAGTGAAGCAACTTTAGCCACTTCCCCGATAATTTCAATTAAACCAACAAAAAATTTTACCGGATTGATAAAAATTACCGCTGGTTCTTTGATAATTTTCTTTGGTATATTAATAATTTCTTTAATATTAATAAACTTATTAAAGTATTTCCAAATCCCCACCGAAACCACTCCAAATAAATTAGAGCCGATTACTGCGAGTAAGGCCAAGACAAAAGTGGTATTAAAGTCTGCTGTAGCGCCCCTCAATAAAGGTACAAAAACTTGATGACTACTCTCACTCTCAATAAAACCAACTGAGCCGACTCCTGGCAACAAACCTAACCAATTATTCAACAAGATAAAAATAAAAATTATAAAAACAAAAGGAAAAATCTTAAGTGATTTTTTTCGATCTCCCGTAACTTGATCAGCCAGTTTCAACGCCCCTTCAATAATGGTTTCTAAAGCAACCTGCAAGCGAGAGGGAATTTTAGTTATTTTTTTACTAATTATCACAGCAAACAACACTAAAATAATCACTACCAACCAGGAATTAATCAATGAATTAGTCACGGTAAAATTACCAATATGAAAAATCGGCTCGGAATACAAAGTAACTTCGTGTGTTACTTGCTGTTCAATATTTCCTTCATTAACCAAGGTATTTTCATTATTAACTGGCGAATGAATATTATTGGCTTCTTTTGCTAAAATCATTGGTAATCTTTTTTTGACGCGCTTCTTTATCTACCTCATTAATATATCTTAAAGCGATACGAGTGATAGACAAAGTGGCAACAATAATTCCTAAACTTAATAAAATTAAAGTGTACAAAGGTTCGCTTTGATTTAATTTATCCAAAGCCCTACCGCCATAAAGTGCCGCAACTATAGGCACCACAATTAACCCAGTAACTTCAGAAAAAAGCGCCAAGGCTTTCTGCCACCTCTGGTTATTATCTTGACCAACCATATCTTTATTTTACCCTGACCAGGTTTTTTTGCCCAGAATTTAAGTATGTTTAAACCACAGTTTAACCCTCCGTTAGCTAAATTAGATAAATCTATAAAGAACAATTATAAAACCTCAAGCGAGTATTATAACTGGTTTTTATGATAGAGTCAATGATTATTAAATTTTTTGGCTAATATTAGATAAAAAAATAAAATAACTAAACTAAAATATTACTAACTCACGTTGCCGCGGACCATTAAATTCAACTAGAACCACTCTCTGCCAAGTGCCTAATAATAATTTCCCCTGCTTAACGGGTAAAGTAATCGCCGTACCGATTAAGCTAGATAAAATATGGTCAGGAGTGTGTTGGGGGTCATGTGGATGACGAAAATTCATTGGAGGAATTATTTTTTGCAAAAAATCCAATAAATCCAAATCTGTACCTGGATCTAAATCAGCTGTGGTTAAAGCGCAAGTAGTATGATTTAAAGTTAAATGACAAACAGTAGATTTTCAATCTAATTCTTTATTAATTATATCCGTAATATCAATAACCTGCTTATGTTCTGTTGATTTTATAATAATTGTCTTCATATTATAACCTTATAGTAAAAATATTTTAAAGACAAATAAAAAACAGTGGCGACGCTTTAAGCAGTCCTGTGGGAGGGCAAAAACTGCTAGGAGGGAAGCGTCACCACGAATAAATAATATAAAGATCAATATTTAAGAACAGCTTAACATCTAAAAATAATCTTGTCAAATTTAATACCTATCAAAAAACTCCTTCTATTCATCTTCGGATTTCGGTTTATCTAAACTTAATGGCTCAACTTCAGCGGCTTTGCCAGAAATCCTTAAAACATCTTTATCAATTTTTCCTAATTCTTTATAGGCAGTATTGTAACTATTAACTGTTGTACCAAGATGATTACCCAATTTCTTCATAAACTCATCGTAACTAGATAAATGCTTTCCCAGCGATTCAACATTTTTTCTAATTTCTTTAGCTGACTCTTCAATTTGTAACGCTTTTAAGCCCTGTAACACAGTTTGCAAATAAGCTAAAAATGATGTTGGTGAAACAATAATTACATGCTTTTCTTTAAAAGCATACTCAATTAAATCTCTGGTATTCACTTTTACTGCGCCAACTTGAGCTACTAATAAATCGTAATAAATCGCCTCATGCGGAATAAACATAAAAGCAAATTCCATGGTTTTTTCTGTAGGTTTTACATATTTGGCTGTTTCATCTATACGCGCCTTAAGATCGGTTTTAAAGGCTTTTTCCAACCGCTCGCGCTCCACTGAATCACGTTCCTCTACTAAACGATTATAATTTTCCAAAGAAAATTTAGAGTCAATAGGAATAATTCGGTCTTTTACAAAAACCACCGCATCCACAATAGTACCGTCTTTAAATTCATACTGCATTTGATAACTGCCAGTAGGCAAAACGTTCTTAAGTAAGGTTTCTAAATAATATTCACCCAAGATACCACGCTGCTTAGGATTTTTTAAAATATCTTGCAAATTTTGTAATTGATCAGCAAAATTAACCACTTGCCGATTAGTTTCATCTAATTTGGTTAAACGTTCGGTAACATCACGGATAATTTTAGCTGACTCGCCAAACTGGTGTTGAATTGCTTTGGTTGATTCGCCTAATTTATTATCCAGGGTCCTAGTTATCTCGTTTAGCTGATTTTGCAACAATAACATACTATTTTGATCTGCTGGTGAACCCGCGGAAAGGCGCGATTTTAACAATAAAAATAAAGCAATAAACCCGCCTAAAATTACTACAGCTAAGATAATAAATTCTAAACTCATACCCATAAACATTATAACAAAATTTTAACCTTTTGACACTTTTCTAAACTGATAACCAATATCAATCAAAACCCACTATCAAAAATATGTCTGGCCAGACATATTTTTGATAAATGTAATTTCGTTATATTTTTACAAGAATACTTACGAAAGACTGAAAAATTGATTCGTGTTTTGGGTAGTAACTCTGGCTACCTCATCAAAATCTAGATTTTTTAACTCCGCTATTTTCTTGGCTACTTCTACCACATAAGCTGGCTCGCAGCGTAAACCACGATAAACTTGAGGCGCTAAATACGGGGCATCAGTTTCCACCATAATTTTATCAAGTGGTGTTTGTTTTACTACTTTTAGTAATTCAGGGCTAGTATTTTTAAAAGTAATAATTCCAGTAAATGATAATAAAAATCCTAAATCTAAAAGCTTCCCAGCTTGCTCTTGGGTTCCTAAAAAACAATGCGCCACGCCACGAACTTCGCCACCAGTTCCACGCCACTCACGTAATATTTTCAGCAAATCATCATAACCATCGCGGCAGTGAATAATAATTGGCAAATCAAGCTCACCAGCCAAATCCAAATGCTGTCTAAATAATTCCTGCTGTTTTTGTTTTACTTCTTGCGGATTCTCTTTTTTGGGAAAACGATAATAATCTAAACCACACTCTCCTATAGCTACTACTTTGCCGTCAGAAACGCGCGCTAATTCGGCATATTTAACCGGATCAAAAACTTCAGTCCGAGTTTTAAAATGAATTTCTTCCTCATCCACCTCTTGTTCATACAAATGGATAGGATGAAGTCCGATAGCGGCGTATAAATTATCATACTCCCCGGCTAACTTTACTGCTCGTTCCGAGGTATCCCATTGGCTACCAACATTAATGATTTTAAAAACCCCCGCTTGTTTGGCGCGGTCTATAACTTCGGCAATATCTTTTTTAAACGCCTGAAAATTTAAATGGCAATGCGTATCAATCAACATTTGCTAAACAGATAAATCAACATTGGGAACGTATGGCTGAATCTTTTCTAAAACCTCTGGTAATAAAGGAATCAACACCCCAGCAAACATTATCAAATCTTGAGCAATGTTAGAATCAGCAATAGCTTGAGTAATAGATAAAGGCAAAGTTACTGATCCGGAAAAATATAATACCAGACCTAGGGTTAAGCCGCCTTCCACTAATCCCAATACGGCACCGCCTAAGTGATTAATGGTTTTTAAAAAGGGAATAAAGCTAACAAAACGAAATGTACGATCTAAAATATAAAAACCAAAACCCACTAAACGGTTAATAATAATAAACAAGATAAAGAAAATTAAAATTTTAATCCATTCTGAATCGTAGCCAGTCCAGTTAGTAATTAAATCAAAAATTAACAAATAAAACCTCCCGGCAATAAAAGCGCCAGTAATTGTCCCAACCAACGCCCCCAGAGTATGAATAAACCCAAACCAAAAACCAAACCAAACAAAGCCAAACAAAATCAGTAATAAAAATGCGTCAAAAATGGACATAAGTTTAATAGTTAGTTTGTTAAGCGCGGAAACAATGGCTCCGCTTTAGTAATTTTATCAGCTTTAAGTGCCTGTTGGATAGTCTGGGCAGTTTCGGGCATAAAGGGTTGTAGTTGTTTTCCTATCTCCAATAAAATTGCACACCAACGATCTAATAACGCAGATAATTCAGATTTATCCGCTTCTTTTGCTTTCAGCCATGGTTTTTGCACGTCAATTTCCTGATCAACTTCTTTCAACCAAGACCAAATAGTAGTCAAGGCTATATCAAAACGATAATTGGCTAATGCCTCAACTACTAATTTAGTATTCAATTTAACTTTTTCTTTCCTAGGTAATTTACCATCTAAATATTGTGCCACCATAGTGGTTAAACGAGAAAAAGTATTTCCTAAACCATTTTGTAAGTCGCTGGCATAACGTTGTTGGAATTTTTCCTCACTATAATCGCCATCTTCATAAGCTGGAATTTCTCTCAATAAATAATAACGAACCGGCTCTGCTCCATACTCTCTAACTAATTCCACTGGATCAATGGTATTTCCAAGAGTTTTACTTATCTTTTCATTATTTACTGTGACATAGCCATGAATAAAAATCTCCTTCGGTAATGGCAATTCAGCGGATAACAACATCGCCGGCCAATAAATACAATGAAAACGACTAATACCTTTACCAATGACGTGAATACGATTGGGATTATCCAACCACCGTTGACGATAAGATTCAGATTCATCGGCATAACCTAAAGCGGTAAGATAATTAGCCAAGGCGTCAAACCAGACATACATCACCTGGGACTCATCACCTGGAACCGTCACTCCCCAATCTTTGGCTCGTTCCCGCGAACGGGAAATGCTAAAATCTTCCAATCCTTGTTGAATAAACGATAACATTTCGTTCTTTCGACTAGTGGGTATTATTTTAAGTTGATCTTCGGAAATTAACTTTTCCAACTGTTTTTGATAACTGGATAACTTAAAAAAATAATTTTCCTCAACCACCACCTCGGGTTTAGCTTTGTGTTCAGGACACTCTCCATTAATCAATTCTTTTTCGGTATAAAATTGCTCACAGCCAACACAATAAAGACCAGAATATGATTTACGATAAATATCTGCTGGCCTACAAGCACTCCATAATTTTTTTGCGCCACGATGATGTTTCTCTTCGGTGGTACGAATGAAATCATTATTAGTAATATTAAGTGTTTTAGTTAACTCGCTGAATCTTCTAGACATTTCATCCACAAAATCTTTAGTTGTCCGACCAGCTTTTTCAGCTGCTTGAACATTTTTAAGAGCATTTTCATCAGCGCCAGTTAAAAACCAAACTTCCTCCCCTAACAAACGATGCCATCGGGCTAGCACATCGGTTTGAATCAATTCCAAAGCAAAACCAATATGGGGTTTGGCATTTACATATGGAATAGCTGTTGTAATGTAAAATTTATTCATATTTTACTTATCAGCTATATTAACAATAACAACGAACTCGCCTTTGGTCGAGGTGATTTGAAATTGGTTTAAAATTTCCCGAGCCACCCCCCGATAAATGGTTTCAAATTTTTTAGTTAATTCTCGCGCCACAATCAGCTGTCTAGTGGGAACAATTTCGGCTAATTGTTTTAAGGTTTTAATAATTCGATAAGTAGATTCATAAAAAATTACTGGTCGCTGGCTGACTGCTACCTCTCTAAAAAAAGTCTGCCTGCCTTTTTTATGAGGCGGCCAGCCTAAAAAACAAAATTCCTGCAAATTTATTCCAGCGATTGATATAGAGCAAGTCAAAGCTGACGGTCCAGGAATTGGAATAATCTTAACACCAGATTCCACCGCCACTGCCACTAATTTACCGCCAGGATCAGCTATGCCAGGTGTCCCAGCATCGGTAACATATGCTAAGACTTTTCCCTTGATTAATTGATCTAATAAAAACTGTAACTCTACTGGTTTTGAATGTTGATGTAAACTAAATAATTGTTTATTAATATTAAAATGCTCAAGTAATTTACTAGTTACTCTTTTATCTTCACAAATAATAGCTTCTACCTGATTTAAAATATTTCTAGCTCTAATAGTCAAATCGTCTAAATTACCAATAGGCGTTGCTACCACATACAAAACTCCATCCATGATTTTAATTTAAGGTAATTTATCGGAAACTGCTTCCTCGGTTTCTAATTTTTGATCACCAGTTTGCCAATCTTCAAAAAAATCAGAAACAAATACCGCAATAGCTGTGGCTAAAGGAATAGACAAAATAGCCCCCATAATTCCTCCTAATTTGGCTCCAACTAATATGACAATTATTGAAACGACTGGGTTTAAACCCACTGCTTTTCTCATAATAGTCGGCACAATAATATTATTCTCTAGTTGTTGTATTACCACATAAAGAATCACAATTAATAAACCTTGAATTGGTGAGATAGTAAAAGCCAAGAAAACGGCTGGCAAGGCGCCAATTATCGGACCAACATAAGGGATAATTTCAGTTAATCCAGCCCACAATGCCAACACTAAAGCGTACTCCATGCCAAATAAACTTAAGCCAATATAAGTTAATATGGCTATAATCAACATTAATAATAACTGCGCCCGAAACCATAATCCTAATTTAATATTAATCCTGCTCATCAACTGCATAATATAAGGCTGATACTTAGCCGGGGTAATTGACCTTAAAAAACGCTTAAGGCCGTGTTCTTGAACAATTAAATAAAAACTAATCACTAAAATCACTAATAATTGAATTAATCCACCAAAAATAGAAGTTACTGTGGAAAAAATTGAATTAGCAGTATTAGCTAAGGCCGAGCCGATATTTTCTAAAAAGGAACTAATAGTGGCGGCCGCCTCTATATCACTAGAATGTTGAAGGGCTGATAAACCGCTAACCGCCTTAATATAATAGTTGGGTAAGACTGAGGCTAACTGCTGTATTTGCTGCACTAAAGGCGGGATCATTAAAAAAACTATTAATGAAATCACTAAAAAGATTATTAAATAAATAACAATTAAAGAAACAGCGCGAGGTACCCGATGTCGTTGTAAATAATCTACCCAAGGACCAAGAGCCGCCGCTACTACTACAGCCACAAACAACAAACCAAGAATATCCAAAATCATATACAAAAAATAAATAAATAAAATCACTAAGGCTATTTTTACTATAGAACCCAAAGAAATAGTTAATGATGATGTAATATTTAATGGTTGCGGCATAAGTATTGAATTAAATTATTTTAACCAAGAAGCAAACTGTTTAGTATCTTTAAATGGTCCAATCATAGCTAAAGTATAACATTTTGGCTTAATTATTGCACGCGCCACCCGCCATAAATCTTTAGCAGTTATCTGCTGGAGACGGCGAATCAAATCGTCTGGTAATTCTAATTTGTGTTCTAGCAATATCTGTTTGCCAAGTAATTCAGCTACGCCGGCCGAATCTTCTAAGGATAATAATAATTTACCCTTGATAAAATCTTTGGCTTTGGTAATTTCTGATAATGGAATTTTTTCAGTGCATAATTTTTCTAATTCTTGACGCATCAAAGCTACTGCCCGAACTAATCTAGTTTTATCCAAACCAGCTTGAATAGCCAATACCCCAGTGACGCTTTGATAAAATAGCATAAACCCTCCTGCTCTCTTAATCGTGAAAATAGACGTGAACTCATATTGCCACCCAAAATTACTGCCAATAATTCGGAAATTAAAGTATCGGGATGACGTAAAGGTAAAGCTGGCAAACCTAATGATAATTGTACCTGCTCGGTATCTTTATATTTTACTACGATCTTCGGCTGCAGGGCTTTAACCAGCGGTCGCTTAAATTTAGGCAAATTCCCCTTTGAAAAATTTTGTCCAAAATATTTATTTATTAATTCAAGCTGCTGCCCGCTACTCTTGCCAGATACTACCAGCAACATATTTTCTGGGTGATAATATTTTTTTAAATACTTAAGTACTGTTGGCCTAGTTAAAGATCGCACCGACTCTCGAGATCCGCTAATTAATCTACCCAAGGTCTCACCTTTAAACATTTCACCTTCTAACAAATCTCCCACATAAAACATAGGATTATCTTCATACATATTTATTTCCTGCACAATTACTTCTTTCTCTCGCTCTATTTCCCCTTGATCAATTAAAGGCTGCCAAGCTAATTCTGATAATACTTTGAGTATGGTTTCAAAATGTTCAGTTGCCGCTTTAATATAAAAACCAGTTACTTCTTTACCAGTATAAGCATTGTAATCAGCGCCCAAACCATCAATTAAATGGGTAAGTTCTTTTGCTGTCGGCCAGCTAGCAGTGCCTTTAAAAACCATGTGCTCCAAAAAATGCGACAGACCCGCCTGATTATTCTCTTCCAGTCGGGAACCGGTATGTATCAACAACAAAACAGTTACCGCTTCAGTTGAGCCAAGATCAGCGATGGCTACTGGCAACTTATTGGTTAAGCGATAATGTTTTTTTATTTTCATCTAACTAGAATTATATTTGTCATTAAAATAATTTAACAAATCACTAATTACTATTCGTTCTTGCTTCATAGTATCCCGATCGCGTACTGTAACCTTTTTATCTGTTAAACTCTCAAAATCAACCGTCACGCAATACGGAGTGCCCACTTCGTCCTGACGGCGATAGCGCCGACCAATAGAAGCTACTTCATCATAATCAACTATAAAATTGGTTGATAATTTTTGCCAAATTTCTTGACTAATTTTAGTTAACTCGGACTTTTTAGATAAAGGTAAAATAGCTGCCTTGAAAGGCGCTAAATCTTTATGCAGCTTAAGTACCACCTCAACCTCTTTGGTTGACTCGGTAGTGATAGTCCTTCCTCCCTCGACTTCGGTATAAGCATTAATTAAAAAAGCCAAAGTCGCTCGATCGATGCCGCCGGAAGTTTCAATTACCCAGGGGATATATTTTTTGCCATCTTTTTCATCACGGTAGACTAATTCCTTACGGGTAAATTTCTCATGCCGCGATAAATCCCAATTACCCCGATTGTGTATTCCTTCTAACTCCTTAAACCCCGCCTCTCCGGCAAAAGGAAACTTATATTCAATATCCACTGCCTGTTTGGCATAGTGAGCTAATTCATTCTTTTTATGCTCACGCAGATTAACATTTTCCTTTTTTAAACCATAAGTTTGATACCACTCTTGTCTTTGCTTAAGCCAATAATCAAACCAGCGATCTGCTTCTGACGGATTTACAAACCATTGCATCTCCATTTGCTCAAATTCTCTAGTACGAAAAGTAAAATTTCCTGGCGTAATTTCATTACGGAAAGCTTTACCAATCTGCGCTATGCCAAAAGGGATTTTTTGCCTGGAAGAATTTAAAATGGTTTCATAATCAACATAAATACCCTGGGCAGTTTCCGGTCTTAAATAAACTTCTGCCGCCTCCTCCTCTATCGGACCCATAAAGGTTTTAAACATTAAATTAAAATCACGCTTGGAAGTTAAATCTCCATTACATTCTGGACATTTTAGTTCACCAACATCCCGCGGCGGTTCTTTTTGCCATTTAGGATAAAGCGAACGAAAATCTTCTAATAAATGATCAGCGCGAAACCGCTTTTTACAAGATTTACAATCCACCAATGGGTCGGTAAAACTTTGCAGGTGGCCAGAAGCTTCCCAAACTTTAGGGTGCATGAGAATTGACGAATCTAAACCCACAATATCCTGGTGTTGCTGCACCATGGCTTTCCACCAAACTTTTTTAACATTATTTTTAAGCTCTACCCCCAAAGGGCCATAATCATAACAAGAATTAAGCCCACCATAGATTTCTGAAGAAGGAAAAATAAAACCACGCCTTTTGGCGAGCGAAACTATTTTATCCATTAGATTATCATTTGATGTTGTTTGCTTTTTACCAACTTTCATACAATAGTTTAATTACTAGCAAATTATATAATATTTTAAGCTTTTTGGCAAATTCACATAATAAATATATTGAGGATGAATATCCTCAATATAGATAAATAACAACTTATTTATCTAATAAGCTTCTTAAACTTCTCGACCATCGGCACCTCTTCGGCTTCTGAACCATAATATTCAGCTAGATACAAAGCGGTCCAATCTGCTAATAAAATGAAGGAAAAAATTTTTTCTAAACGTGTACGGCATTTTATTTTAATAGCTTCGACTTTTAATTTTCTCTCCTCAAATGATTTCTGCAGAACCTCCATTCTAGTTAAAATTTTGTCACTATCATCTTCGTCTATTAATAATAAAAAGTAAAATATCCGGGATAAATTACGAGTAGCGGTTTTAACATCAAATCCAGTCATCTCATTATGATTCATCTCTGGCAAAACATTACAAAAAGCAGGAATTTTAGCAGTCTCATTAAACTTTATTTTCCAATTATAAGCCAGGGCATGATTACGAGTAGAACTATAAATTATCGGTACGTAATCAATTAATTTTTTAGCTAATTTTTTACCTTCTGTTTTTAAAACCAAAGGCATTAAAGACCGAGCCAATAGCTGAGTTTCTTGTAGCAGCTTATTTTCGCCCAGCACTTTTAAAATAGCGCGAAAACTAAAACCAATAGCCATTCTCGGTTGAATTCCAGTATTAGGTATTTTAATACGAGGAACGTGGTATTCTTGCGCTAAATCTTGTAAACGACCCCCGGTAGAAATTACCAAACTATTTATTTTTTTTCTTTGAGCCTGGTTAAAAGCTTCCACCACCTCTTCGGTATTACCAGAATAAGATACTAGAATAATTAAACTATCCTTTAATTTCTCTTCGGCTACTTTGGGTAAACCATAATCGCAATGAATAGTTAAATCTAATTCCGGTTTTACAGTTTTTACCAAATCAGCCGCCAAGCGAGAACCGCCGATGCCCACTATGATAAACGAATTAATTTTTTTAAACTTGTCTATTTTTTCAATTTGTGGGTTAAATAAAAATTGTTTAGGGAAATTTAAAATAGCTTCGCGCATCATAAATTTAGGAATTAAAAATCTTATAAAAATAATAATAACGTTCTGCAATTTGATCTACAGCTTGTTGGCTAGTAATTTTCTGAACCAAATATTGTTTCAGGGGTTCTAAAAAAATAGTGCGACCAATAGCAAAACCAATTACTCCGGCTATTCCCTTTCCAGCTTTAAGCCACCTCTCCATATTTTGGGGGTTTTCTCCTCGGCCCAAAATAACTAAACCAACATTATCTCGCCCATCTATTTTTATCTGCCGCACAGCAGCCTGATAATCTTCGATTTTAATCATACCTTCAATTTTCCAAACATCTGGTTCAACACCTGCATTTTGTAATTGAGAAATCATTTCTAATATTAAAATTGGACGATCCTCCTCATCATATTTTTTAATATCACCGGCTTGAGTTAATTGTCCCTCTGTAGCTGGTACCAGAGCTTCAATTAAAAACTTATAATTATACTGATGACACCAATCGCTAACTTCTTTTAATTTTTTCTGCTGACGCTTGTTTAATTCTTGATCGCCTTGTGGATTATAACGAACTAGCGCTTTAACAAAAGTTGGTTCATATTTTTTAATATGCTCTGCAAAATCATTTTCATATGCTAAAGCAAATTCTTGCTGGCCACTTTTTTCTGTAGACAAACAAATCTGATAGTCTTCGCTTCTGGCTTCTAGTAATATTTCATTGCCAAATTGCTCATCAACTAAAATAGCAACCTTTTCTTTTGGTACTAATTTATTAGCCACCGTTTTAACAAAACCTTGATAAATTAAATATTTTAATTCACAAATTTTATTAGTATCAGCGCTAGCCAATTCGCCTTTTAAATTTAAAAGATCGCGAATAAAAGAAGAGCGATGATCAAAAGCCAAGATAAATAAAGGCCTAGTATAACCTAAATTTGACGCCATACTTAAAGTTTACCACTACTTAGTGTCTATGTCATTGCCCAGATATCAATCAGAGAAGTAATCTAAAGATGACTGCCCTTCCAGAATAAAAAGAAAAGCAAGGTTGTGTCGTACCTTGCTTTAAATATTTAGATGCTGAATATCATCGTGGACTATTCAGTTATTCAGGAAAACATAAGGTTTTAGGCATAAAAAGGAGTCTGGCCATTGACAG
>CAZGYI010000021.1:0-12515 GCA_964530635.1 uncultured Gammaproteobacteria bacterium
TCAAGATTCAATTTTAGATAAAATTATTAGTATCCAGCAATATTCCCGTAAAGAACAATTCAAGCCTGAAGAAATTTTATCTAACATATTAAAATCGTTAACCGAACGCGAGGCGCAAGTGATTGTGCGGCGTTTTGGTTTACCTGATCGAGAGCAGGAAACTTTAGAAAACGTGGGAAAGACTTTTCAGATAACTAGGGAGCGAGTTAGACAAATAGAAAAATTAGTAATTGATAAAATTAATAAATCGGCAAAGTTCAGAGAGTTAGTTGCGCCAACTAGCAGCATTATTGTAGAAAGTATTGAAAGTGAGGGTGGGGCCGTTACTGAGGAACATTTGTTACGAATACTATCAGAAGCCGCTAGTCAGGACATGCCGGTGCATACTATTAAATTTTATTTATTTGAGTTGTTAAAAAAGGTAGTAAAGCCAGTAGGTTATAAAGATAGTGAATTTAAACCAGGTTGGTTGCTGCAAAGTGCTTCGGTTGATAATTTAAGAACTCTATTGCAATCAGCTTTTGATATTTTAGAAAAAGCCGGTAGTCCAGTTAGTGATGAAAGCTTGGCCGCAACTTTAATTCAGAATAAAATAGTAAGTCCCTTGGAAAATCCGATTACTGACCAGAAAATTATTTTGTCTTTGTTAGAATTAGGAACTTTAATTAGACGCAATCCTTATGGAGAATGGGGGTTGGCTTCATGGCAGACTATTACACCCAAAAGAATGGGCGATAAAATTTATTTAGTATTAAAAAAAACTGGTAAACCCTTGCATTTTAAAGAAATTAGTAGATTAATCAACGAACAAAATTTTGATCATAAAAAGGCGTATGCGCCAACTGTACACAACGAGTTAATTCTAGACAAGCGCTATGTTTTAGTCGGTCGAGGAATTTATGCTTTAAAAGAATGGGGTTATGAGCCAGGAATAGTTTTAGAGGTGATAGTTAAAGTTTTACAAGAAAAAAATATGCCTTTAACCCGCGAGGAAATTGTGGCTGAGGTTTTGAAAAGACGCGTAGTGCAGATTGGTACTATTTATTTGGCTTTGACCAATAAAAAATATTTCAGCCGTACTGAACAGGGTAAATATCAGTTAATCAGTCAATAATTATGGAGTGGTGGTTATTTTTTGATTTTTCAGAATTAGTTTATTTAAGCCCATTAGAACAACAGTGGTGGGTGTTTACGCATGGTGGTTGGGTAGTAGTTTTATTAATTGGTTTGCCTTTATGTTGGATTGAACGTTTACGTCGTAAGCGACTTGATTATTTGTCTAACGTTAAGTATGTCTTGTTGGCAGTTGATGTTCCTAAAGAAACTGAACAGTCGCCCAAAGCGGTAGAAAGTATTTTTACTGCTATTGCCGGAACTTATAATAAGTCTAATAAATATGAAACATATATCCAAGGGGAGATACAAGAACCCTTTAGTTTTGAAATAGTATCATTGGGTGGTTATATTCAATTTTTTATTAGAACACCTGATAAGTTTCGCGATCTGGTAGAAGCCGCGGTGTATGCTCAATATCCTGATGCGGAAATTGTTGAAAGTGAAGATTATATTGATAGAATTCCCAATAACTTTGATACCAATGAATATGATTTATGGGGCACTGAGTTTGTTTTAGAAAATAAAGATATTTATCCTATTAGGACATATATAGATTTTGAACATGCGGCTTCGGAGGATTTTAAAGATCCAATGGCTAGTATTTTGGAAATATTATCACGTATTAAACCAGATGAGGATGTCTGGTTACAATTTTTAATCACTCCGATTGATGATAGTTGGAAAGAAGCAGGCTTGGCTGAAGTTAAAAAATTAACCGAAGGACAAAAACCAAAAAAATCAACTCTCATTCAAAGTTTTAGTTCAGGATTATCTGAGACTATTCGATTAATGGGACACTCTTTGGTTCCTTATGCCAAAGAGGAGACAGAGAAGAAGGAAGAATTAGTAGTGCCAACTGTAATTAAATTGACTCCCGGACAGCGCAATATTGTAGAAGCTATTGAAAGAAAAATTTCAAAAATCGGTTTTAAAACAAAATTTCGCATGGTTTATTGGGGCAGACGCGAAACTTTTCTTAGAGGTAGGGGTGTTAATGCGGTGGTGGGGAGTATTAAACAGTTTACCGCTTTGAATTTAAATGGTTTTAGACCTTCAAAGCTGGTAACTACTAAAGCTGATTATATTTTGGTTCACCAAAGAATTACCAAAAAACAAAGAAAAATTTTAACTGCTTTTAAATTACGCAGTCCATTTATGGGCGCTGGGGACGGTAGAATTTTAAACACCGAAGAATTAGCTACTGTTTATCATTTCCCAGTAGTGACAGTTAAAGCGCCGTTGGTTAAAAAGACTGATGTGAAAAAAGCAGAGCCGCCTTTTGCTTTACCAGTTTATAGAGCAGTTAAACCCTCTACTGAGGAATCAGTTTCCTCTTCGCCAGCCGAAGATAAAGGAGTGCCGCCTAATTTACCATTTATTGAATAAACATGGAAACGCGACCCAAATATGCAATAGTGCCATTTGCGGAAACTAGTTACCGCAACCACAACCGCCGTTTTGGTATTAAATTAACCGACCGCCGGCAGCATGTTTATATTATTGGTAAGACCGGCATGGGTAAATCGGTAGTTTTAGAAAATATGATTACAGCTGATATTAGAAATGGCCATGGTTTGGCAGTAGTTGATCCCCATGGCGACTTAGTACAAAAAATTGTTGATATTATTCCAACTCATCGTATTAATGATATAATTTATTTTAATCCTGCTGATATTGATTATCCCATTGCTTTTAATGTTTTAGAATCAGTCGATCCTAGGTACCGGCATTTGGTAGCTTCGGGATTGGTTGGCGTTTTTAAAAAGATTTGGGCTGATTCTTGGGGGCCCAGATTGGAATATATTTTAAGAAACGCTATTTTATCATTATTGGAGTATCCTGGTTCGACGCTTTTGGGTATTACCAGAATTTTAGTAGATAAAAAGTATCGCCGTAAAGTTTTGGAAAAAGTTACCGATCCGGTAGTTAGATCTTTCTGGCTGGATGAATACGATAATTATAATGAGAAGTTTAGAGTTGAGGCAGTGTCACCAATTCAAAATAAGATTGGTCAATTTTTATCCTCATCCATTATTCGCAATATTGTCGGTCAACCTAGATCATCTATTGATGTTCGCGATATTATGGATAATCAAAAAATATTGCTTTTGGATTTAGCCAAAGGGAAAATGGGCGAGGATAATTCAGCGTTGTTGGGGGCAATGATGATTACAAAACTACAATTAGCAGCTATGAGTCGTATAGATATCCCTGAGTCACAGCGCCGAGATTTCTTTTTATATGTTGACGAGTTTCAAAATTTTATTACTGAGAGTTTCGCTAATATTTTATCAGAAGCGCGTAAGTATCGTTTAAATTTAATTTTAGCTCATCAATACATTGAGCAACTGGGTGATGTGGTCAAAGCTGCAGTTTTTGGTAACGTAGGTACTATTATTTGTTTTAGAGTAGGCGCTGAAGACGCTGAATTTTTAGAAAAAGAATTTGAACCTGTTTTTGTACAAAATGATTTAGTAAATTTGCCGCGTTACAATGTCTATTTAAGGTTAATGATTGATGGCATAACCTCGGATCCTTTTAGTGCGCGAACTTTGCCACCCATTGCACAATTGACGCATAATCGTGAAAAAATTATCAAAGTTTCTCGCGAGCGGTATGGTAGTGAGCGGGAAGAAGTGGAGAGTAAAATTTTACGTTGGACTGGTGTAGAAGAAATGTTTCAGGAAACCGCTCAAGCTGAAAGCAAAAGTTTAGCTGCCGAAGATAAGATTTACAAAGCCAATATAAAAAGCAAGAGTAGGATGGAGGAGTCGTTGTTTGAAGATATTTGTTGGGTTTGTGGCAAAAAAGTACAACTTAATTTTAAGCCCGATGGTATTAGACCAGTCTATTGCAAAGAAGATCTAAAAAAAGTAAAGCAGGGATTAATTCCCAAACCCAAACCAAAGTTGTTGGTTAAGGAATTGGCCAAAACAGAAGAAGCTAAATTAGGGATAAAGGAAGTTAAAGCAAATAATAAAAATTCAGCCAGCACACCAACCACTGTGATTCCGCATGATATAATAGTTAAAGATACCGGTACACCTATTTCTTTGAATGATTTATTGAAAAATAATAAAAAAGAGTCTCTAATACCCAGTTTTAAACCAGGTAATCAGTCAATAGAATCAGCCAAGAAAACAAATTCTCATAATCATCTTAATCAACTCAAACCCGGGGAGGTGGTTCATTTTCAATAGTATGAAGATAGCTAAGAAATCTAGACAGATAATTAAAAATATCAAAGCTATTAAAATTCAAGGAGCTACCGCCGTAGCGAGAGCTAGTTTGTTGGTTTTATCTAATCACGCCTTGGCACACTATCAGAAACCTGGTTTTACTAAAAATATTAAGCGGGTCGCTACTGAAGTTGTAAATGCCAGGCCGACTGAGCCAATAGCTAGAAACTTGGCTGATTATTATATTGGTCAAATAATTAAAAACTATAAACAAGGAAGATTGAAAAAATCTTTGGTAATTGGATTAGTTAATAAAGTTTTAGAGCAAATTCAGCAAGCCAAGATAAAAATTTTTCAACAAGGTACTCGTTTGATAAAAAATAAAGATAATATTTTTACTCATTGCCATTCTTCTTTAACTGAAGGGATTTTATTTCGTGCTAAAAAACAGGATAAGAAATTTAAGGTTTATCATACTGAAACCAGGCCTTTATATCAAGGCCATATTACCGATAAACATCTGCGTCAGCATAAAATTTCTACAGTAATGGTAGTGGATTCTGCCGCTGCTTTTTTAGTAAGCGATAAATCAGGAGACGATATTAAGATTAATAAAGTTATTTTAGGAGCCGACAGTATTGAACCCGACGGCTCAGTATTTAATAAAGTAGGAAGTTTCGCCATAGCTTTAGCAGCAGCTGATTCTAATATCCCAGTCTATATTGCCACGACATTACTAAAATTTGATAAAGACAGAAAATCTCAAATTGAATTACGAGACGGTAGAGAATTGTGGCCTAAAGCGCCAAAAAATACTCAGGTTTTAAATTATGCTTTTGATAAAATACCAGCCGGTTTAATTTCTGGTTTTATTACTGAAGCTGGTATTATTAAACCAGGACAAGTAAAAGCCAAAGCGTTAAAATTTTATCCGTGGCTGAAAAGTTAAAAATTAAAAATACAAGATTCAAAATGATTTTAATTAATAATCTTTATGCTTTATGGATGAACAAATTAATTTTAAACTAAATGAGCTAATTAAAAATTCTAGAAATGTTGGATTCATTATGGTTTCTACTCTAGTCGCTTTAATTGTAGGTGGCGGAGTATATGCTTGGCAAAAATCTGTTTCGAAAGCCACTGAACTATCCTTACATCAACAAATCGCGGTGTTGCAGAATCAGGTTGATCAATTAAAACAGAGTAAAAATGTCATTATTCAACCAACAAATCCTGTTGCTGACCCTAAGGCTAGTTGGAAATTATATGAGGATAAAGCAGCTGGTTTTTCATTAAAATATCCAGCCGATCTTATTTTACATCAACCTGATGATAATTATTCACAATCAAACTTAGAATTATACATAGGGAGTGGAAAAATTGAATCACTAAGTGATCCAATGGGGTATGATAAGGAAACTGCTATAAAAGTTGAACAAGCGTTAAGACAAGGTAATTACGGTGAACCTATAAATATGCCGTTAGATGTTTCAAGAAAAGTTAAAAATCTCGGCCCAATTAATGCACAGCAATTTATGGTTTTATCTCAATTAGATGCTTGTGATCTAAGGTTGGATAAACATTTAATATTTTTTAATAATAATTATGAAGTATTAATAACTTTGCAGGGTTCTAAAGATGCTATTATTTCTGAGAACCCTCAATATTTCACAGTAGACGAAGAAAATTGTGGCGAGGAAACAATGTGGAATTTCGATAAACAAGATCAATTTTATCAAGATCTAGTAGATGGTAAGTTAACTGGTGAGGCACAAAAGTGGTTTAATTTGTTTGATGATATTGTTGATACTATAAACATAAAATAAAAATTTTAAATCTTAAATTCTATTGTCAGACAAGATTAAAAAATTTTTAACTTTTAATTTTAAACTTTAAATTTTCTTATGGCCGTACAATTAAACTATTTAGCGCCCCAAGGGTGGCAACCTGAAAATCCAGATGAAGATTATGTTATTGTGCAGTTTAAATTGCATTTAGCTCACGGTATACCCGATAAAGTATTTTTAGATGCCGCAGCTTCGGTAGCAGCCGAATCCTCAACTGGCACCTGGACCAAAGTGGAGGCGCGGGCTGATTCTGGTATGAAAGTAGCTGATGAATATAAAGCCATTACTTACGATATAGATTGTGGTAAACATATGTTTAAAGTGGCTTATCGCACTGATTTATTTGAACCAGGAAATATGTCGGGGTTTTTAGCTGGTCCAGTAGGTAATATTGCCGGTATGAAAATGGTGCAAGGTTTGCGGATTTTTGATATTCGTTTCCCCAAGGTTTTAGTAGAATCTTTTCCTGGACCTAGGTTTGGTATTGATGGCTTGCGGGAGATGCTGGGTCATACTGATAAGCATCCGATTATGGGTACAGTGCCTAAGCCCAAAGTCGGTAGAACCGCCCAGGAGCAAGCAATGTTAGCGCGGCGTTTGTGGACAGCTGGTGACGGCACTTATGATTTTATAAAAGATGATGAAAATTTAACTAGTTTACCTTTTAATAAATTCGAGGATAGAGTTAAAGCTGTTTTGGCAATACAGCGCGAGCTAGAAAGCAAGGGTAGTCCCAAAAAACTTTATCTTTGTAATGTGACTCATTCAGATATAGATACAATGGTTAAGCGCGCGGAAATGATAAAAGAACAAGGTGGCCGGGTAATGATGATGGACGTGGTAACTACTGGATTTGCTGCCGTGCATAGTATGCGTTTAAAAAATCCTGGGCTTTTTATTCATGCTCATCGCGCTATGCATGGTTTTTTTACACGCGAGTCGGGGCCTGGTATTAGGGGCGAGGGGGCACTGTGGGGATTTAGTGTGTCTATGTTAACCGTGGCTAAGATGATGCGTTTGTTGGGGGTTGATTCATTACATATTGGTTCACCCAAAGCTAAAATGGAAGATTATGGTGAAAGCGAATTGATTGATGCAGCCATGAATCCGGCTGAATTAGCTATACCTTTTGATCAATTTCATTTTTCTCCCGAGGTTGAACATATGCACAGAGCTGTTTCTTTAACTGAAACGGCAGCTGATGCTAAATTTCATACCCTGGGGCAAAAGTGGTACAAAATTAAACCAGTTTGGTCAGTGGCTTCAGGTGGTTTGCATCCAGGAGTTTTAGATACAGTAGTTCAAAAATTAGGGCGTGACATTTTTATTCAATTAGGTGACGGGGTGTTGGGCCATCCCCAGGGAGTAGAACGGGGGGTGGAAGCGGCTTTGGAAGCTAGACGCCTGACTATGTCAGGATACAATTTTAAAGATTATGTAAGATACAACCCAGATTCCGCCCTAGCCCAAGCCATGAAGTTGTGGGGTACAGAACCAAAAATAGTTTATTGATTATTTGAGGGTAATGATTAAATTAATCATTTTTGATTTATGGCAAACCTTAGCTTATAGGAAAGTGCCTTATATTTCTAGCAAGAGGATTTCAGAGGTAGTTAAATCCAGAATACCTTATAAGAAATTTGTAAAGATTTTTGAGAAATCGTTGCAGTTAAAATCTTGGTCGTCTGAATATTTGGCTTATACTAATTTTTGTAGGAATATTGGCTTACCTTTGCAACCTGATTTAATAAATAGAGTAATGCGGTTACGTCAGCTTGCTGAATCGCACGCCAAACTTTATAGTTATACCTTACCCCTGCTTAAACAATTGAAGAGTTTTGGTTATAAAATTGCCCTTTTATCTAACAGCAGCGTATTTGAGACTAAAGTTATCAAAAAAACTGAGTTGTTGAACTATATTGATTATCCTTTATTCTCTTATCAAGTTGGCGCAATTAAACCATCACCTAAATTTTTTAAAGCTTTGCTTAAAAAGACTCATTATAAGCCATCGCAATGTTTAATGATTGGTGATAAAATAGGAGATGATGTTTTACCCCCGCGCAAATTGGGAATTAAAAGTATATTATTTAAAAATTATAATCAATTAAAAAAAGAATTAGCCAATCATTCTATAGTTATTAGATAGGGATTTATGCCTTTTTATTTAAAATCAAAAAAATTAGATTTTGCCGCTGGGGGGGAAATTGTAGCGGTAATTAATGAAGACGAGGCGGAAAGTTTGGGTATTCAAGCGGGCGATAGAATTGAATTAAAATGGAGTAATAAACATAAATTAGTAGTCTGGGCCGATACTAGTAGATTACGAGTCAAAGCTGGTCATATTGGTTTGTTTAGAGAAGTTTGGCGCCATCATAATATTATTGATGGTGATATTATTGAAGTATCAATAATTTCTCGACCGCCATCTATCCAAGCTATTAAGCGAAAAATGCTAGGCAAATCTTTATCTTATAGAGAAGTTTATTCGATTATTTCTGACATAACAGAAAATCGATTGTCAGCGGTAGAAATAACTTATTTTGTATCATCTAGTTTTGTTAAATCTTATTCCAACGAAGAATTATTTTATTTATCCAAATCAATGGCGGAAACCGGCGAAAAAATGAACATGCCAATTCGTGTAGTTGATAAACATTCAGTAGGCGGTCTGCCAGGTAATAGAACCACGATGGTGGTGGTGCCGATTATTGCCTCATTAGGACTTTATATTCCCAAAACTTCCTCGCGCGCCATTACTTCGCCTGCTGGTACAGCCGACACTATGGAGGTTTTGGCCCCAGTATCTTTTAGTATGAAGGAGATTAAAAAAATCGTCAGGCGCACTAAAGCTTGTTTGGTTTGGGGTGGCGGTTTAAATATTGCCCCAGCTGATGATAAAATAATTCAGATATCGCGACCTTTAGCCCTAGAGCCTTATGATAAAATGTTGGTTTCTATTATGGCTAAAAAGGTTGCTACCGGAGTTGATTATTTGGTGATTGATATGCCGATTGGTGAAACAACCAAAATTCCCAATCGTCGGATTGCTAATATGCTGGAAAGAAAATTTATTTGGCTAGGTAAAAAATTTGGCATGAAAGTAAAAGTGATAAAAACTTTAGCACGTGAGCCAGTAGGGCGGGGTATCGGTCCAGCTTTGGAGGCTAGAGACGTTTTACGTGTATTGCAGCAGCATAAACTTCGGCCGCATGATTTAGAGCGCAAGTCAGTTAATCTAGCTGGCGAGTTGTTAGAATTAAAAGGTTTTTGCCGGGTTGGACAAGGTAAAAAGAAAGCTCATCAACAATTACAAAGTGGCGCGGCTTGGAAAAAGATGCAGGAGATAATTAAAGCTCAGGGTGGTAATCCTAATATTAATTCCGAAGAAGTAGCTACTGGTGCGTTCCATTATGAGATTCATGCTAAAAAATCAGGAAGGGTAAATTTAATTCACGATCGGGCAATTAATGAGATTTGTATGAACCTAGGTGCTCCGCGGGAAAAAATTGCTGGTATTCATATGCATGTACGTTGGGGAAATAAAGTTAAAAAGGGCGATAAATTATTTACTTTATATGCGCCTAGTAAAGAAAGGTTGCAGTTGGGCGTGGCTGCCGCCCGAAAAAATACAGCTGTCTTTATAAAATAATTCAAAATGAAAATATCAAAATGCAAAATGATAGATTAAAATTGAAAAATAATAAAATAATTTTGATTCCCGCCTGCCAAAGCTAACACTTAAAACATAATCTAATGATAAATGGTCGTACCTTAATTCAAAGTAATAATTCGTCGCTCATTAAAGGCGAGCGGCGGGCAGGTTTGATATTTAAATTTTACATTTATACTATGTCTTGGTTAGTAGCCGCATTATTATCAGCTTTTTTTGCTGGCCTTACTGCTATTTTGGCTAAAATCGGTGTAGCTGGGGTTAATTCTAATTTAGCCACAGCCATCCGTACTATTTTTATTCTGCTGTTTGCTTGGGCGATAGTTATAGCTCAAGGCAAAACTAGCGAGCTTTATGGTTTGAGTGGTAAAACTTGGTGGTTTTTATTTTTATCAGCCATTGCTACGGCCGCTTCCTGGCTATTTTATTTTTACGCTTTAAAAATGGGAGCTGCTTCCAAAGTTGGTCCGATTGATAAATTGTCTCTAGTTTTTACCGTAGTTTTGGCCGCTGTAATTTTAGGAGAAAGTTTAACTTTCAAAGTCGTTGCTGGTACAATATTAATGGCCGTTGGTGCCATTTTAATTGCTTTATAAGAGAATTGTCATGCTGAATTTATTTCAGCATCTCAAATAAATAGATCCCGAAACAAGTTCGGGATGACAGAAGAAAAAAAGTATTAATAAAAATTTTCACAATTAATATATTAATCTTAATTTTTAAATAATAAATTTATGAAAGTTAAAGTAGACAGAGACCTATGTATTAGTGCCGCCTCATGTATTGCGCTTTTACCCGAAGTTTTTGAGCTTGATGAAGAAGGCAAAGCGGTGATTAAAAACAAAGACGGTTCAAAAACTAGCGATTGGACCGATTATACCAAGCTATCAGCCGATGCTCAAAAAATTTTAGAAGCAGCTCGTTCTTGCCCTACCAACGCTGTGATTATTGAGGATGATTCGGGCAAGCAAATTTATCCTTAAAATTTTAAATTAGAAAGGGGGTGAGGAAGATGGCGAAAAGAGAAGATACCTATAGTTATCGAGGTTGGTTGGTTTCTGATTTTTTATTTAAGAGAGCACTGGCTGTGTTTGGTCATTATTTTCTTATCAGTCTAGTAGGATTTTTTATTAATCATAATTGGACTCATAATTGGAGTCTGAAGTTCGCTCTTGGCAAGTAATTGAAAGTGTAGTATATTGGAATGTTTGAAATATTTAAACAACCAACTTTAAAGTATTATGCGGAAAGTATTGCAAAAAACAACCCACCATATTAAGCGACACACCCATCGCGGGATTCGTCATGTTTGGGATCATATTGTGCCGCACGAAGGCAATAATCACCATCCGCATTTGCTTAAACACAAAGTATTGATTGGTTATAGCGTATTATTGATATTGCTTAAAGTTTTAGTAATTGTGGCGCCAATTGCTTTGCCGTCTTCTAGTTTGTTTTCTAGCGCCATTACCTCGCAAAATATTCTTGCTTTAACTAACCAAACCAGAATTAATCTGGGATTATCAGGACTTAGATTAAATGATCAGCTAGCAGTAGCCGCGCAAGCCAAAGCTAAAGATATGTTACAAAACCAATATTTTGCCCACACCAGTCCCAGCGGCATTACTCCTTGGAATTGGATAAAAGATGCGGGTTATCTTTATCGTTTAGCTGGTGAAAATTTAGCAGTGCATTTTTTTACAGCCGAAAGCGTCAGCGAGGGTTGGATGGCTAGCCCCAGCCATAAGGCTAATATTGTTAATCCTAATTTTTCTGATATTGGCATTGGCATAGTGATGGGTAATTTTGAGGATTATGATACTACTTTTGTGGTTCAAATGTTTGGTACGCCCCTGGCACAAGCTAGTCAACCATTAGCTGATTTGGCAACAGCCACTCCTTCACAAACTACACCCGCTCCAGTTAGTCAGCCGCCAGCTAGTGTTAAAACCGATTCTAATACTGGTCAAGTAGAGGCAGTTGAATCTCCTGATAAGGTGGTTGTTACCGAGCCAGTTAAGGTAAAAGAAGTGCCCTTGGAAGTTATCAAACCACCAGCAGGATCCTTGGTAGATCAGGTGATCATTGAACCAGAATCGGAAACTCAAGATTTTGCTTTAGGAGTAGTTATTAAACCAGACAGTTTAAAAATTCAACAACTGAATGACAATTATTCAGTTTATTTACAAATTGAGAAAGCCGAGAGCGTAGCTATACATTTAGCAGGCCAAATTAGTAATCTAGAATTAATCGCTGAAAACGAATGGCAAGGAACAATTTCTTTTAATAATTCCACTATAAATAAGAATGGCGAATTGTTAAGCGTTACAGCTGTGGGGCAAGATGGGAGGATAGTAAATCAACCTTTGGCTTGGTTAGCTCCTAAGGTTTCCACTCAAAATTTTTATAACTTTAATGAAGGTAATGATAAATTTGCCCAGTTTTTGGGTTTTATTACCGTACATAATTTAGATGATAAGGTAACACAATTTTATTTATTCTTCGTAGTATTATTAACTGCGGCTTTATTAATTAACATTTTTGTAAAAATCCGTATACAGAAATTTTCAGTTATTACTCACACAGCTATAGTTATTGCTCTAGCTATAGCTTTAACATTGGTATAAATATAAATTTAAAAACAAAAATTTAAACCTTTAAATTATAAGAGGGGCGGTTGATTTTTTGTATATTTTTTAT
>CAZGYI010000022.1:0-6153 GCA_964530635.1 uncultured Gammaproteobacteria bacterium
CAAAATATGAGCATAGTATTTTAATTTATTGTTTATTAATAACAAATTTTGGCGGTGCATTCGGGTTAGGTACCCAAATACTAGGGGTATTGTAAGGGGTTTTTGAATACTTGTCTAACTAGGTTTATAAGGCACTCGGGTCGCGGTCTGGAAATGCAAACGAGACAAACGAGACAGTCTTTAGGGGATGCGTTTAGTGTCTCGTTTTTGACTTACTGATATTTATATAATTTAGTAATAAGAGTATACTTATCGCGCAAATATTTTCTTGCCAAATGAATATATTTTTTATCTTGTTTCCACTGCACTTTTTCTATTGCCTTCTGGATAGAAAAAAAGTGATTAGAAAATTTTTCGTTAGGCATCTGTGTGCGATATGATTTGATACGATTTAATATAGCAATCAGATAAACACGGATAGTTTTAAAAGTGATCTTGTTACCTTGTTGAAAATGATACTGATATTTTCCCAACTTCTTAATTACTTTTAGATTTTTAAATCCAGTTTCCTCTTTTGCTTCTCGCAAAGCTGTTTGCGACAGCGATTCATTTTTTTTCTGATGACCTTGGGATTGCACAAAGTGTTTCCGACGATGATTATACAACAATAAAATTTTATCTTTATAAAACAAGACTGAACCAGCACAAACCTCCTTTGTCTTTGTATAATTTTTCATGTAGTATTAATTTAGCGACTAGGATTAGAATTAAAATTAAATAAAATCTAATAGTTTGGTATATAGAGGCTAATAAAAAATTTCAATGTCAGTTTTATCACAGGGAATTGGGAATAATAAATATGACGGTGTCATTTTTGATTTACATTACACTATAATTCACCTTTTCCCTTCACGAGGTTTAGTATATCAGAGGATATTTAAAAAATATAATTTTGATGCTCCTCCAGAAAAAATAAAAAGGGCCTTTAGTAAAGTTTGGCATAGCTACAGCGATAAGCAAATATCAGAGGCAATGATTAAACAAACAACTGAGAAGCATATAGAACAATGGTGGTTTGAATTTCATTATAAAATGCTTAAAATACTTGGTCTTAGTAATAAAAAAATCGCAAAGCTAATTAACAGAGAAATATCTCTCCAATTTTATAGTAACCCTAAAGTACATCAATTATATAAAGATTCTATTAAAACACTTTCCTTTTTAAAGCAAAGAGGAATAAAAATGGCCTTAGTTATTAATGGTTACAAATCAACAAGAAGAGTCGTAAAGTATTTTAGACTAGAAAAATATTTTGACTATATTGCCATCTCTTGCGAGTTAGGTGTTAGTAAACCCAATCACAAAATATTTAAATTAGTAGCAAAAGAGCTTACTTTAGAACCACAAAAAATATTGTGTATAGGTGATAACTATTCCGTCGATATTGTGGGCACACAAAAGGCTGGTTGTGGCGCTGCACTTCTTAATAGAAAAAAACGAGGGTTTAAAAGAGGGAATAACTGTAATTATTTAAACAATCTTATGCAGTTAAAAAATTTAATTACCTATGGATGAAGTATTAAAAATTATTGATAATCATCAATATATTTTTGATGGCCATAACGTGATTATCAGAAACAACAATATTCCTAATGAAAAATTTTCATTAGGAATTATTATTAATACAGCCTTTACTATACCACCCAAAACCGGAGTTTGTTATCGCTTATACTATTTATCCAAAGAGCTTTCTAAAAATGGAATAGGAATCAAACTTTTTATTTGTAATAGAAACTATAATGACGATGTTAGTATCAAGCAGTTATTGAAAGAAAAAGAAATAGATATTCATATCATCCCCGAGAGTATTTTTTATGATCCCAATAAATTATTAAAAATAGTTAAAGGCGCTCATGTAGATGCAATGCAATTTGAAGATTCAGAAACAGCTATTCTAGTTGGTAGATACTTGAAAGAAAAATTAAAGATTCCTTTATTTATTGAACTCCACGATTCAGAAATATTACTCAAAAAAACACTTGGTGGATATAGAAAATCAGATATCGCTCTGAGTGAATTTATACACTTTGTTTCTGGAAAAATTGCCGACTTGGTGATTGCCATGACCAATAATGATTTTCAGAATTTTGTGGATATTGGGATCCCTGTGAATAAATTAGTATTATCACCCAACGGAATAGACCCTAAGTTTTTTCCATATTATGGTCCAAATTTAAAACAAAAGAATATCATTTTTATTGGAAATTTATTTTATAAACCAAACCTACAAGCAGTAAATATAATGATTAATAAATTTATTCCAAAATTAGAAAAACTCAATCCCACGATGATATTTGTGGGAATGGCACCAAATGAATTAATTAATAAATACCGAAGATATAAAAATGTGAAGTTTACTGGAACAGTTAATAACATAAATCAAGAATTAAAAAAGGCCACCCTTGCTTTATGTCCTACAATAACTGGGGCAGGTATGAAAGTAAAAATTTTAAATTTTGCTGCCGCTGGTCTTCCTATTATATCAACTTCTATAGGGGCAAGTGGATACGAAACCCTTAAGGGGTTAATATTAGAAAATAACCTCAATAAATTTCCAGCAGTAATCAGTAAACTTATACAGTCACCACATACAATAAAAAGACTTGGAAGACAAAACAGGATGGATATCGTTAGAAACTTCAATTTGATGCAAAAGATAGGCTTTTTAATGGTCATGGTGTTCAAGAGCAAGGTGGTGCCTGGATTTACTCTAGGGCTGTAAATGCACAAGTGGCGCGTGATACTGAAACTTACTGCATAGACACTTTAGGTATGGAAGGCGCTCCTGGAGGTGGAGACACCTTAACTATCTGGGTGTACGCCTACAAAAAAACTTACGGCACCAAGCCATAACCTGGAAATCTATGGGTTTATCTATTAATAAATCACCTTATCACGACATAGTTCTCACTGACATCCAATTACACGTGCAGAAGTTTCGTAAACCGCGATCATGGTTTCAGGCGGTTATAAAATCATTGCAGCGAAAGAGTGCGGGTAGAGTCTACTTTAATAGTGGAATAATTAAAGACGCAGATGGTAAGTATAAAATATTCATACCACTTCCAAAGACCATTGAACGTGAACAGGAACGAGCCAGATTAGTAGGTAAAAAATTGAGAATATTAATACCCAAAGATGGGCTTCCAGTATTAGCCGGTAAAGACACTTTAGAATTCATGAACGCTCACCCTGAACTTGCATATACCAAACCTCGCAAGCAGTCGTAGTTTAACAACCAAGGTTCAAATAGTGGAGTACCACTTATTTCGGCACTAGTGCCGATAGAAGGTGTGGGTTCACCTAGTATCCCCACCAAAGAGGCTTTGCCTCGGTCGTGCCCACTTCGCAGAGATTACATAATCTTGATTTTTGATTGTGCCCTCTCTGTGGAGTGGGCACCTTTTATTTCATAACCATCACGCTTATGTAACAATTCAGAAAATAATTTACTTATTATTTAATCAATTAATCTATATGAAATCACTTACTTGGCGCACGGAAAAGCGCCGTATCAGAAATCTTCTCCCATGGAAAGGAAACCCTCGTCAACTGACAGACGAACAAGCGACACAGCTTAAACGTTCACTAGAAAAATTCAACCTGGTTGAAATTCCAGCCATTGATATAGACAACCGGCTAATTGCCGGGCATCAGCGCATTAAGGTAATGCTGGCGCTTGGTCGTGGTAATGAAGAAATTGATGTGCGTGTGCCGAATCGTAAACTGACTGTCGAGGAGTTTAAAGAATATAACCTACGGAGCAACCTTACAACTGGCGAGTGGAATTGGGAGCTGCTTAACAACTTTAATGAAACGTTTTTAAAAGATATCGGTTTCGATAGCGAAGATTTAGATCGGATTTTCGATATTGAAGATAACCCAGAAGTATTCAATTTAGAAAAGGAACTTAAAAAATTAAGTATTACCAAAATTGAGGTCAAGAAAGGTGATGTATGGCAGCTTGGACCACACCGGCTAATGTGTGGGGATTCAACTGTCGAAGTTGATATTCTTAAACTTATGAATGGCGAGCGAGCTGACATGTGTCTGACTGACCCTCCGTATTTGCTTGATTATCTTCACGGTAAGAAAAAGAAAGGTAAAGCGACAGAAGGATTTGGCTTAAAGCGTGACCGCAGATATTTGGAGACTGATGTTCTGCCGTCTAATTTCACCGATCTGTGGATGGATAATATCGCCAAGGTGCAGAAAGCAGATTTTTCCATCATAGTGTATGAAAACCCAAAGAATCTTCGTACTATTTGGAATACTCTAGAAAAACATTGGAAATACCGCAATACCATAATTTGGCACTTGCCTAATAGGGTGCAGGGTTTTGCGGCTAAATATAAATTCTTCAATAAATATGATTTTGCTCTACTTGGCACCTCGGGAAAAGTAAACCTCAATGAAACGCCCGAATCAGACGCCTTGCTTCAGGAGGAGTATGAAGCCGCTCTCTTTGCCACCTCGGGTAAACCGCACTGGGAAAGGTATAAAAAAGGTAAGAAATATTGCCCTACAGATTTTGTTGCGTATAAAGCCTCAGATGAAAAAAGTTCTGGTCAGGGTATTATCTTCGGCACTAAACCCGTCGAGATTTTAATCCCCTATATGAAAGTCCTAACCAAGAGAGGTGATTTGGTAATTGAACCGTTTGGTGGAAGCGGTAGCACTCTGATTGCTGCCGAAAAGCTCCAACGTCTCTGCTATATTATGGAAAAGTCACCTGTGTATGCCGAAGTCATCAGACACCGATGGCAGAAACTAATTGGATTAAAAGCTAAGAAAATAATCTAAACACTCATGAAGAACAAAGATTCATTACTTGAACAATTACGCAAAACTCCAATTGTCCAGATTGCCTGCGACAAAGCCGGCATCGGTCGAGCTACATATTATCGTTGGCGTAAAGAAGATGAGACTTTTGCTATGGCAGCTGAGCAAGCCATTCACGATGGTTTATTACTAGTTAATGATATGGCTGAGTCACAACTGATGGCTTCTATTCGTGATCAAAATATGACTGCGATTATCTTTTGGCTTAGGCACCACCATCCCGATTACACCAACAAGCTGGAAGTAACTACCCATCTCAAACATTTAGATCAAGGATTAACTCCGGAACAACAGGCTATAGTCGAGCAAGCTCTTAAACTCGCTGCGATTACCGGACCTGTTGAACCGACCAAGGAGAACAAACCCGATGACCCAGACAACATTACCGCCTGAAATACTGACCCAGGTATATAAGGACCGCAAGGTCAGGACCGCTATCACCAAACAAAGCCACCTGTTATTTTTTCACGTCTACTTTGCTTCCTATGTCACGCATGAAACCGCCAGGTTTCAAAAGGAACTGTTTTCTCTGACTGAGGATCAAAGTATTCCCATGGTGATAATCGTAGCCTTCAGGGGTTCAGGCAAGTCAACTATTATGAACATGTCTTATCCTTTATGGGCCATACTCGGCGAACAGCAGAAAAAATTTGTAGTCATGCTAAGCCAAACCCAGCGACAGGCGCGCCAACACTTAATAAATCTTAAACGTGAACTTGAAAGTAATGATTTGTTAAGAGCCGACTTGGGCCCATTTCAGGAACAAAATGATGAGTGGGGTTCATATGCCTTGGTGATACCTAGATACGGCGCCAAGATTCTGGCAGCTTCCACTGAACAATCAATACGCGGCATTAGGCATGGCCAACATCGGCCTAACCTTATAGTTTGCGACGATGTTGAAGACTTAAATTCTGTAAAAACCAAAGAAAGCCGGGATAAAACCCACGATTGGCTAGTGGGCGATGTCATACCGGCTGGAGATCAGCAGACCAGGATAATAGTGGTTGGGAATCTGCTGCATGAAAACTCAGTGTTGATGCGCCTGAAACAAGGTATAGAAGACAACCAACTCAATGGCATATATCGCGAGTATCCTTTGATTGATGCTAAAAATAACGTGGCCTGGCCAGGTAAATATCCTGACAATGAATCCCTGGAACAGTTGAAGCGAACCATTGGAAATGAGGTGTCTTGGCAACGCGAGTATTTACTGCATATCATATCCGATAGTGAGCGCGTTATTCACCCTGATTGGATACAATTCTATGATAAACTTGGTCCATTCGATAATGACCACGACTTCAGATT
>CAZGYI010000022.1:6171-12470 GCA_964530635.1 uncultured Gammaproteobacteria bacterium
GGCATAGATCTGGCCATCTCACAACGTGATACGGCAGACTATACCGCCATGGTTTCCGCTCATGTCTATGGATACGAGGATAAGTTAAAGATATTCATCACCCCCAACGCCATCAACGAACGCATGACACACAAACAAACCATGGATACTGCCATGAATCTTTCTAAGTCTCTTGGTAAGGGGGAAATGACCTGGATTTTGGTTGAAGATGTCGGATACCAAGCTGCGGTTGCACAGGAACTTAAACGACTGGGGTTCCCCGCCAAAGCCGTTAAGGTTCACGGCAGTGATAAGAGATCAAGGCTGGCACTCACCAGTCATTTGATACAGAACGGCACGGTACTGTTTCCCCATCAGGGAGCGGAGCGCTTGATTATGCAGCTCATAGGTTTTGGTGTGGAAAAACATGACGATTTGGCGGACGCTTTCTCGCTGCTCATAAACAGTATTATGGGTCTGGATCACACAGAGGAGTTTGTTGGGTTATGGTTTGCATCAAGCGGTAATGATGATGACGATGATGATGTCGATTGGCACGGTAAACAATGGCGAGTGAAGAAAAAAGAGTTTGACGATTTACCGGGTTGATGACTATCTGTATTTCTCAACCTTTACTTCCTAACCAACACTGGAAAACGGCAAAGACGGCCGCTGCATCCAGTGTTTACTTAAGATAATAACAACACTTACATTCCTCGTATAAATAGGCAAAATCCGATGGGCTTAATTTCCATAATCCTTCTTTATTTCGTATACTTTTGAAGATTACTAATTCTTGTGTTTATCATCTTCAGCGCTTCATCAGTACTATCTTCAAATAATTTATCAAATCGTCTCGCATCTTCCAAAAGTAATTGAAACCCACTCTTTTTTGTTCCATCAGGAAGTGTTACTTGAATAGCAGAAGTTCGTAGCGCAACGTAGGCTTGTTCTTCGATCCCCTTAACAATTTTCAATACATAATAAGCTGATGCAATCCGATTAAGTAGGTTCGGGTCTTCAATATATTTTATCTCTTCACTAGCAGTTAGAGATTCCCAGAGATCAGATTTCAGTGGTTGAATAATCATTGATGTGCTGTTGCCTTTCTTTCCTTGAAGAAATAAAGAATTAAGTGAGAATTGCAACTCTTCCTTAATGAGTTCTAATAAGTCCTTTTCTCGCATGCGGGCATATATGTATGTTCGTTCTTCTTCTCCAAGTTTAATACGCCTATCAATCCAGAGTGCGATGGGGATACCCGCAATTAAGGCGAGGATGGTCGCGAACATATTCCCCATTGCGTTATCCCAAAAACCTCTCTCAATTTTTGCAATATAAAAAACATAAACAAAAGGCGTCGCCAGAATTAAAATGAAAATAATAACCGCACCTATTCTTAATAATTTTTTTGTCAGTAAATTATTTTTCATTTTCAACAATTTTAATCTCCTCTTTGGTGAGGCCGTAGAGTTTATAAACTAATTGGTCAATTTGTTTTTCGTATTCGCTGACCTGAGCTTGCTTAACAGGATTTTCTAAGTAATCACCATCCTTAGTAATAGCAGTAATTTTATTTACTACCTGAATAAATGGCTTCTGTTTATCCAAAAACACATTTTTTATTGGTAGTTTTTTTATGTTGCTAACCAAAATTTGCGGGTGTAAATCTGTTGCTTTTAGGCGAAGTGAATCGTGATAATAGTTGATTAAATTAGAGTTAATTAGGGCTAAAATAAACTCAAGAGAAAACTTTTTTTCGTATTCAGTTCGGAGGTAAGTTGAATGCAACGAGTTGGAAACAAATACTTTACTTTCGTCAATTGCACCTTTCAATACAGAACTATTTTGAGCAGTTAAGATTTTTCTTTGCAAAAATATTTCTCTTTCTCTAAACTGCACCTTTCTCAATTCTATTGGGTCTTTTATATACTTTTTTGCTTCGTTGATGTCATAACATAAATACAATTCGTCATATTCAAAAAAGTATTTTTGCAGAGTATATCTCCCTGCAATGCCAGCGAACTTTACATATCTATCATCCTTTTTCTTCTCGCTTATGAGTTTTTCGCGTAAAAATGGGACAATGCCGTCTTTTACATAACAAATATTTTCTAAACGGATTGTATCTACCTCAATTTTTGAGATTAGATTTGGATTGAATCTTGTTAAATTCAGATTTATTTCCTCTCGTTCAACAAAAAGGTTTTGGTCAACTTTGGAAAAAGTAGCGTGGTTTAAGTTTTCTATGCTTGGCTTAAAGGCCACTTTGATTATATTGGAACTAATACTTTTTGAAGTCATTAACAGTATCATAAACTCATCACTTGCCGTGAACCCTATGTTTGCACCTAAATATAAGATATTTCTAATTGAGAAATTGTTTAGAGTATATTTTTGAAACTGGCCGTGATTTCTTTTTCTTGAAAAAAGACGATAAGGAAGAATGTAAGATAATTCCATATTTGGATTACCAATTACTTTTGCTATCTCAACAAAAATAGCTGCTGTGTCCTGTCGGCCAGTTTTAACGGACTCATATTTAGTTTTATACAATCTTTTTTCATTCTCGGTTAGTTTTGCGTTGTAAGGCGGATTTGCTATCACTACATCAAATCCTTTCTTCTCGTGGAAAACTTCGGAGAAATAAACCTCAAAGTCAAAATCTTTGCGGCCATTAGTAATCTGGTTAATAAGCTCACTAATCTTTTCTTTATATCCTTGCTTTTTACTTGCGCTTGTTTCGTTAAAGTAAAGTGGCTTAATTTCTTCCAGTTTGCTAAATAAAGAGGCATTGAAAAGATTTTTTTCAACGCTTAAAAGCGAGTTGCCTTGCACGATTTTATAATCCAAGTTCGGCAATGGCTGGATTGTTTCGCGTTCTTCTTCATCTACGATAAGCGAAAGCCATAATCGGAGCTTGGCAATTTCAACTGCACCCGCGTCAATGTCCACACCGTAAAGACAATTTTGGATGGCGTGGCGTTTGAAATTGTAAGCCGTTCTGTCGCCGTCTTTGCCGATGTATGGCGTGAGGGCGTTTCGCGTTCTAATAACTTCATTCATCATACCTACTGGAAAAGCTCCCGATCCTACGGCTGGGTCGCACACGCGAATTGAAGCCAATCTGTCATCAATTTCTTTCGCGTACTTGCGAACGCTTTGCGGCAATTTGAATGAGTATCGTTCAGTTTCGCGGCCTTCATTAACAACTCGGCTGTCATGCTCTACGACCGATTCGCCGTATTTAATTAGCGTTTCAATATCCTCTTTACTTGCCTCGCCTTCTAATTCTGTTGCCAAGTAGTTTGCCAAACTTTCTTGACACATATAATGGACGATTTCTCTTGGGGTGTAGTAAGTTCCTTTTGATTTTCTGTCCTTCACTTCAAGAAGATTCTCAAAAACCTTTCCGAGCATTTCAGGGTCAACCGCCACTTCCTTTTCCAGCGGTTCATCTTCTTTGACTGTGAAATTGTATCTATCAAAGACATCTAAAATACCTGTTCCTACATCACCGGTTTTTGTATCTTTTATTTCATTTGAGAAAATCTCGTTTGGAAGTTCTATTTCCGTATCTACCCAATCGTAATCGTTAAGAGGGTCAAATAAGCCGCCGTTTAAAAACGGAATCCGGCAATCAAAACGGCTGTAATAATCGCCTGAACGCTCAAGCCGGAGGGCTTCGTAGAAAAGCGGCTCTAAAATTTCATTGAAGAAATTATTATAATCGCCGTGTTTCTTTTCAAAAAGTTCTCGCAAGAAGCGTTTTGAACCCGAGCCCCATTCTTTGTTCCGCTCCACGCCAAACCAACCTTTCTTTTGCAGAAAATATAGGAATACGATTTGCCCTAAAAGCTTTTTGGTGAAATCTGCTGTATTTACACCTTTTGTTTTGAAATCTTCCTGTACTTTTTTATCCTTCTTAACTATCTCATCAAGAGCTTCCTTGAACCCCAAGAAAAGCTCGCGATATTTTTCAAAAAATTCTTTGGTAACTTTTTCAACACTGAAAACATCTTCCAATTCTTTAAATGTCGGATTGACTTCGTCATTTAAAAGAAGTGGCAGAAGGCGGCTTTGCGCTGTATGGCTGTTTTCGTGCTTACCGACCAAGAACGAATACCGACGGGCGGGTGTAAATTCTTCTTCAACTTTGCCTTTCTCGTTGAACTTGTATTCCATTTTGACGAGTGAAAATCGCCAGTCGTCTTCATTGGGAGGTACAAACGCTACCAGTGCAGCGTCTTTTAATACACCGCCTCGGCTACCCTTTAAGTATTTGGCAACAAAGTTTCTTTGCTTTGTCCTTGCTCGATCAAGTGATGCTTCTTTTTTGAGCCGGACAATCAAGACATCAATGAGTTTTTCCTCTGTGTCTTGATATTTTCCAATACGCTCTACATTTTGGATTGAATCGGCAAAGTCATCAAATACAAGATTACCCTTGTAAGTAAAAGGGGCTTCTTCAACATGATTCAGAACATTCTTTACTAAATAAATAAACCGCTCTTTGTTAAAAGAACTTTGTAGGGTTTCTTGTATTAATTTTTGTGCGGAATCTCTTTGCATTATTTACCTATTAGATATTCGGATAAGATTACTTCTCTTGGTCCAAAGGTGTGCGCCGCACTTTCGGCGATATGGCGTTCTAAAAATTCAAATGGGATGTTATTTTGTAAAATAGCAAGTATTCTGAGAGGATTGGGTTTTTCAGTCTGGAGTTCTTTTTGTAATTCTCTATTTACCGTCTTAGTGGTTTGCTTCGGGATTGCACCATCTTCTAGTTGTGCCATTATTTTTTTAAGATAAGTTTCTTGATCTTCTGTATACTGTCGAAAATCCCTTATTGCCTTAAGTATTTTAATTAACTGTGTAGCACTGTCACTACCGCCACGCCCTCCTTTAAGTTCTAAGACCTCTTCTGTTGTGGCATTAGTAAATGCTTGTTTATTCTTTTCAAGTTTGTCGTAGAAATCAGGCGCTAGTTTCTCGCGGATAACATCTGGCTGAGCCTCGAGTAGCTTCGCGGCTCCCATAAAGTCAATCTCGATTGAATCTGATTTACTAACAGCAAAGAATTTTTGAAGCTTCCCTTTCCGAAAGTAAGTGAGGAGCTGGTTTTCCTGACCATCATATTTTTTAGCGGTTCGTGCTTTTTTAGGTAACCGCTTCACAGTTTCAAATAAATCAGGATTATTATCACGGATACTCCTGATCACTTGAAGATACTTTAGCTCACTTTCTTCACTATCATCTTCACCAGTAATTGTCTTTTTGGAAATCAGCCGATTAAATAATTCATGAGATTCCACAGCTTCACCTTCGGTCAGTAGCTGTGCATCCGCACCTAAAAGTGTTATAAATGCCTGTATCTTAGCTTCGGCGGCCTCTTTCAGCTTTATCTGATCATTTGACTGCTCTGTCGGGAAAAAATTAAAAGTATAAATTTGCTCAAATTTTGTATCAACACGATTTATACGACCAACGCGTTGCATTAGTCGTGTCGGATTCCACGGGATATCATAGTTGATCACTGTGTTTGATCTGTGAAGGTTCACACCTTCAGCAAGCACTTCAGTTGCAACAAGAATCCGATAGTCATCTTTGGGAAATCGTGCCCGCGCGTCGAAGTTCTCGATTACTTTTTCTCTTATCACAGCGCTTGATCCACCTGTAAAAGCCAACACTTGATTAGGGAAATGTTTATCAAGGTTCTTTGCTAGATATTCTGCTGTTTCTTTTGATTCAGTAAAAACAATTAGTTTATTTTTCTTTAATGTCGAACGAGATGTAAGAATTTCAATGAATGAAAGTAATTTCGGATCACGCTTTATACCGTTCCACAGTTCCTGAATCTCGTCTAAGATCTTAAGGTCATTTTTCAAGTCTTTTTTAAAATCATCTGTAAAATCTTCCGCCGGATACTTTTTAGCTTTATCGCTCTCAATCAACGTTTGAATTGCCTCATCGTCGTCATTCTCTAAGAGCTCAAAAATTTTATTTGAGTATTCCTTACTAACATATACATTACCATCTTCAAGTTCTTTCAAAAAGAACGAATAATAGGAGATAAACCGACCGACTGTGTTTCGGAAAGCATAGAAACTGCTTTCTAACCTTTTAATGAGTAGAATTTTCATAAACCTACCCATATTCTTCTGTGATTGAATTTCTAATTGGTCGGGTCTGTCATCTCCCTTATAATACAACATCGGCATATATCGAGCGTATCTGAATTTTCGAGCGACAAGTGCAATTGTTTTATGAAAAACTTCGTTCTCATTTTTATCCAATTGATAAAGTATTGGTTCTGGATA
>CAZGYI010000023.1:0-12360 GCA_964530635.1 uncultured Gammaproteobacteria bacterium
TGGCGGTATTTGTATAAAATTAAACCCCCCGATTAATCGGGGGGTTTAATTTTATTTTAAATCTTTAGATCATCAACCACTGAAGTATCGGCATCTCCGCCTTTGTCACGAGCTTCGCCTCGGCGACCACGGCCACCTTTGTTGTAACCTTCCGGTTCATAAATCTTAAGATTTACTCGAGCGTTGTTCTTCGCACCAACAACTCTAAGTAAAGTTCGTAAAGAACGGGCAGTCTGGCCAGAGCGGCCAATAACTTGACCCATATCTTCAGTATTGACGTGCAGGGTGATTAAAACTCCCCGCTCATCAATAGTTCTTTCAGTCTTAACATCGTCTGAATGATCGACGAGTGCTTTGACAACATATTCGATAAAAGCTTGATCTTTTTCTTGTGCCATACGTACTTTTCAGGTTAAGGGTAAATATTATCTAGTTAGCTGATTAAAGTCACTGTTTTATTAACTGTTGCGAAGATGTTAACGTGCTCGACCTTTAAACAGTTTTGAACAACGACTCGGACCAGTTAACTGATTTTAAATAATAGGGGATTTGGTAAATTTTGTCAACTATTCGTTTTTAACCTCTTTGTTTCCCGATTGGGAAGATTCTGGGGCTGATGGATTTTCTGCTTTTAGTTCTTTAACTTCGGCGGTTTCAGCTTTAGCTTTTGCTTCTGGGACCGATTCCTTTTTTATTGTTTCAACCTTTGACTTTTTAGGTTTCCAGACTTTAACTTTTTCTCCTTCAATAATTTTGTGTTCAATTAATAGATTATGAATCCGGGGCGAAGTAGCTGCTCCTTGCCCTAACCAATATTTAATTCGTTCTTCCTTAAGATTGGCTTGAGGAGGATTGGTGTGCGGATTAAAACTACCTAGGGCTTCTAAATAAGTGCCCTTGGTATCTTTACTTTTTTCTGAAACAATTAATCGGAAAAAAGCTTGTTTCTTTTTACCAATTCTAGCGAGTCTAATAATAACCATGATTTTATAATAATTGATTAATTAAAACGTAAAATGATATTAACTTAAATTAAATTATTAGTCAAGTCGCTGGCCTTACTTTTTTTGTTCATTAATAATTTCTTTAGCTTGATTTAGCTTTACTGACAAAAGACGCGAGATACCATCGTCTCCCATAGTTACTCCATATAAAATTTCAGCCCGCTGCATTGTGGCACGGTTATGGGTAATGGTGATAAATTGAGTGCTTTGCGCTAAGTTATCTAAAATACTGGCAAAGCGTTCCGAATTCGCTTCATCTAGAGCAGCATCAACTTCGTCTAAGACTACAAAAGGCGAGGGTAAATGAGAAATAATTGAACAAATTAGAGCAATCGAAGTTAAAGCTTTTTCTCCGCCGGACAAGGCGTTAATTGATGATAATTTTTTGCCAGGCGGGGTGGCTTGAATTTCTACGCCCGAGAACATACTGGCCTTTAATTTTTCTTGCAATAAAAATTTTTCTTTGGCAATTTGTGATTCTGGCCTGATTTCTTTTTCTTTTAAAGATTCTTCTTTCTCTTCTTCAATTAATTCTTCATCAGCCTTAGCTTCTTCAATTTTTTGTAGTAATAATTGTGCCTTGCCGCCATTAAATAGTAATTGGAAATATTTAACAAATTTTTCATTAATAGCTCTAAAGTTAGAAACAAATTGCTTAGAAATAGTTTGGTCTAAATCATGGATAACTTCTTCTAATGAATCAATAGCCTTTTTTAGGTCATTTTTTTGAGTAGTTAAGAAGTCATGGCGTTCTTTAGTGTGTTGGTATTCAGCAATAACTTCTGGTTCAATGCCGCCGGTTACTTCTAGTTGGCGTTTTATTTTTTGAATTTCTAAAGCCGTTTCCCCTTCATTAATAATTCTGGCTCCACTAGTTTCTTTTACTGCTTTGGCTAGCTCCAACGGAATTTCCTGGGACATTTCTCTTTCTAAATCTTCTTTTTTAGTTTCCACCTTGGCTAGTAATAAGGCTAACTCGTGCTGTTGTTGTTCTAAGGAATGCAGTTGTTGACTAGCTTGTTGTAGTTCATTTTGCAGAGCAAAAAATTGTTGTTTTTTAGTTTCAGCTGATTCATGAAAAATAGCCAATTGTTTTTCCAATTGGGTAATTTTTTTCTCAGATTCAGCAATTTGTTTAATTAATGACGACTGGGAATAGGTTGGTATCTGGTCAATTAGCGCTTGCTTTAAAGAATTTTGTTCTTGAGTTAGTTTTTCCAGCCGCAGTTTAAGCTTATTCATAGTTTCTGTCTGTTGGATAATAGTGGCTTTTAAGGTAGCGCTTTCATTAATGATTTTATCACGGGTAGATAAAATTTGTTCTAGATCAGTTATTTTAATTTGGCTAGAATAATCCAGGGAAAGATAATGAATTTTTTGACTAATAGTTTCTGCTTGATTAATTAAGATTTTTAGCTGATTTAATGATTCTACCTGTTTTAGCTGATTAAACCATTCGTCAAATAAATTACTTAAGGCAGTTAATTTTTGCCGTAAATCTTTAGGTGAAAGTTCGGGATTTTGTAATTTAGTAACTTTAGCTAACAATTTAGTTTGTTCTAGATTTTTTTGTTCTAAAATTTTAGCTAATTGTTTATTAGATTCTTCTAAATTTTGATAGTTTATTTGTTCATTTACTAATTCACCTTGCACCTCTAGACTACGGCGTTTTAACCAAGCGATTTCTCCCTCCCCTTTTTGTAGATGTTTAAGTTCATCTTGAGCCGCAGCCAACGCCTGTTCCTTTAAGAGTTTATTTAACAATCCACGCTCCTGTTCATATTGCATTTTTAATTGTAAATAGGCAGCTGGTAAAAATTCAGCTTGTTCTAAACATTTTAAATCGTTAGTTAATTTTTTTTGCTGATTTTTAGCAAGATTTACTTGATCATTAATATCATTGTGTTGGGTGGAAAAATTTAGATATTGTTGCTGTAATTCGTGCCAGCGCCAACGAAAATAATTTTTTTGCAATTCGGTTAATTCGCGTTCTAATTCCTCACGTTGTTCTAATCTTTTTATTTGTCGGGTTAGGGCTCTTAAACGGGGAGTGATTTCCTGCAATACTAATTCTGCCTGCTCTAAGTTATCGTAGGTATTAAGCAGTTTGCTAATAGCTTGTTCACGTTTGATTTGATATTGTTTAATACCAGTCGCTTCTTCAAAAAATTCTTTACGATCAGCCGGCGACGACAACAAAATACTATCAATCATCCCTTGACCAATAACGCTGTAAGTTTTTTGTCCGAAATTGGTGCGCGCCAACAGTAAATTAATATCAATCAATCTAACTGATTGATTATTAAGTAGATATTCACTTTGCCCGTCTCGATAAACCCGACGGGTAATGACGATTTCGGAATAATCAATAGGTGCACTGCTATCTTCATTATTTAAATACATTACAACCTCGGCCAAACCCGATCTAGTTTTGATATCGCTTCCGGCAAAAATTACATCTTCGGCATGCTTGCCGCGTAATAATTTAAGTGATTGTTCTCCCAAAACCCAGCGGATAGCATCGGCTACATTAGATTTGCCAGAGCCATTGGGGCCCACTATAGCCGTTAATTTCCGATTGAATTCTAAAGTTGTTTTTTGAGCAAACGACTTAAAACCTTGAATTTCTAGTTTTTGTAGATACATAAAGTAGTAACATCGTCTTTAAGAGGTAGTAGCGACAAGATAATTTTACAGGAAAAATAAATTAAAAGCCACTTAACTCTATTAAAAAGTAGTTAATTGCTAAATTAAATGAAATTTTTATAAGTATGTGATTTTCTAATGTAGTAAGGATAGGAATATAAGTGAATATTTTTCATACCAAGACGCAACCCTCTATATTTTATGTTAAATTCATTTAATGTAAATGCACTGGACAATTTTCAGGAATGGGTTTTTGGAGTTCACATTTATTAATACAGTGCCCATTACTATTTATTTCGGGGCATATTTTATGACAATGGTAATCATCCCAAGCATAATGACAACCCCAGATTTCTAAATTTTCACACCAATACGGAATTATACAAATTTTTCTAAGTAATGGTTTATAAGAGATAATTAAAACTATCAGCAAGACAATAATTATAATTGAGATTACAAATCTTTTCATAATTAATTTCATGTCATCTAGTTGGTTTACGTGGGGTTTTATATGATAAATAAGCTAATAATAGTCTCTTGGTGTGTTAATTTTTTATTCCCAACTTTTTACTTTTAATCCTTCTTCCGCTGCTGCTACTTGTGCTTCTTGTTTAGAAGAGCCAGCACCTTCAGCAATTAATTCATCAGCCAAATAAAGCCCCACTTTAAAAGTTTTGGCATGATCTGGTCCATGTTCATCTAGTACTAAATAGTGAGGAGTAATGCCCGTTTTTTCTTGAGCAACTTCTTGGAAGCGGCTTTTAGGATCAAGATATAGTTGGTTGCTTAAAATGGCCTCTAGTTTAGCTAAAATAAATTTATTAATAAATTCACTAGCCGCTTTACTGCCTTGGTCTAAATAAATAGCGCCAATTACCGCTTCCAGGGCATTGGCTAAAATATATTGTCTGGCTTTGCCATTGGCATCTTTGGTTTCACCTCGTGATAAGTATAAATAATCATTTAAATTTAATTCCAAAGCAATTTCTGAAAGCATACGAGCATTTACCAAAGCGGCCCGCCAGTTGGTTAACTCGCCCTCGGGATTGGGATAACGGCGATAGAGGTATTCAGTCACTACTAATTCTAAAACCGCGTCGCCTAAAAATTCCAGGCGTTCATTATGAGCCAGAGCAAAACTAGGGTTTTCATTTAAATAAGAACGGTGGACCAAGGCTTGGGTAAGTAAATTTTGGTTGTGAAAAGCGCAACCTAAAATTTTCTCCAGTAAATTGAGATTTTTCATTTTAAGGTAATCCGTTCAGGAGGTTTGATGCCCAAAATTTTTTGCGCAGCACACCTCCGCAAACGTTATTAATTAATGATTAAATTTTAGCTTCATCAATTGGTTTGTTAACCAATTGTTTAAAATCTTCAATAGGTATTTCACCAGCTTCGATTAATTCCTTATATAATGATCCCAAAACGCCATTGATAAAACGGCTAGAAGAATCGGAGCCAAAAGCTTTGGCTAGTTCAATAGATTCATTAATAGCCACTTTGGGTGGAATTTCTTTATTAAATTTTAATTCATAAATTCCTAGGCGCAGAATATTTCTATCTACTGCAGTAATTTGATCCAGTGGCCATTCTGGAGCTAATCGGATAATTAATTTATCAATTTCTTTCAGATATTTAGTAATACCTTTACCTATCCGCGCGCTAAAACCATCGTCGTTTAAACCAGGTGCCAGTTCAGCGATATTTTTGAAAATAATTTTTTCTAATTCGTTCTGTTGTTCTAAAAAATCCCATTGAAATAGCGATTGTAAAATAACAGTTCTGGCTAGATGGCGATTAGACATTAGTCTTTAGTCTCCTTGTCTTTAGTTTCTTTTTTGACCCCGGGTTTTGCTTTGCTCTTGATTTTTAACGCCAACCGGCCGCGATAGTAACCGCAATTAGTACAAACCAAATGAGGCCTTAAAGATTTATGGCAATGCGAGCATTTGGTTAAATACACTTTGCTTAAAGCAAAATGAGAAGCACGGCGTTTTTTGTGAGAAGATGTTCTCCGATGACCTGGTAAACCCATATAATTTTTAGTTCCTAGTGGTTAGTATTTAAGTATTATTAGATTATAACGAATTCAGGGTTTTTGGCAAGTTATCAACTTTTTTAAATTGACTTTATAATGATTTGGGTATAAGGTTATATAATAAAAAAGATTTCCCCGCAGCTTGCTGCGGGGTCTATAGGGACGGAGTCTAAGATGAGGTAAAGTATGCTAGACTAGGAGAGTGTCAGAACACATCAAGAAAAGCCACAACAAGAATTAAAGAATATGTTAAACAACAAGGTCTTAAATATGAACAATTGTATCGTGGACAACTCAAGTTGTTTGAAGGGTTGGCGTGATTACTATTACTATAACCATACCTCGCAGCAAGCTGCGAGGTAGTTGATTTTATAATATATTTAAAAGAAACAAAAATTGCATTTTAGAAGGAGTAAAAAATGAACAACGCTTTAAAAATATTACTGGCGACGCTAGTCGTTTTTGCCCTGGTAAGTTGCGGTAAAAATTCCAGAGATTATTTTGGTGCTATTACGCCAGATAGCGTAAAAATGGTAGTCTTGTTTGAAGTTGATAGTCTAGTCACATCTGAACAAGCAGCGAATGAATTACGCTATCAATCGCGTTCATTCAATTATGCCCCCAGTGCTGTGGTTTGGGTAGGTGGATCGGATGATTCTTTGGAGTCATTTAGGATAACAACTCCCTGGCGGAGATATATAAAAGCTAAAGATATATTTGATGGCATACATGTAGTTCGTAATTTATTTTTGGCAGATAATGCCGCTTGGCTAGCGGCTTCTTATAGAGGGGTATGTTATGTTTCAAAATCCAAAATGGCAGGGGGGGTAAAGGATTCTATAAATAGATATCTATTATGGAATGTTTACAACGAGAGCGATTTACTCTCCCAAAGTGACTTTGCTCATATACAGTTTGGTTATAGAGCCAGGAAAAAATAGTCGTTCTTTAATTTTAATATAATAGGCAGTATCAGTAATTTCACTGCCTTTTCATTTTTAAGAATTTGTCAGAAAGTCGTTTTTTTGTTACCCTTTAATTAAAAGGATATTGAAATTTAAAATCTAAAATGACAAAAAGGTGATAAAAATGACATTAAGAACATTCGGATTTTTTGAGGCGTTATTAAAAGAATTTAAAAATAAAGAACTCTCCCAAAAAAACGAGGCGAATTATTTGATGCTATTACATGGTGGTATAGTTTCATCATAGTACCACGTTTAGCAGGTGAACAACCATATATCAGCGAGGCTAAGGTACGGCAATTTATTGATCCGAGAATTGAAACGCCAAGATTAATAGCCCTAAGAGACAGGGCTATTAAAAGAATTCTTGAGTTAAGGAGATTAAAAAAATTAAAGTAAAAAACAATTATTTTACAAGGCCACTATAACCGGTGGCTTTTTGTTTTCTTAATGCCGAACTTACAAATTTTTTAATCAAATAAATAAAACGATAATTAAAGCCCTGTGTAAAATATCTCCGGCCGGAGATATTTTACACATTGTTACAGCTGCCGCTAAACAAAAGTCACGCTTGCCATCCTTAGGCAAGCTTAGGATTGCTAGACAAAAGTAACCGAAGCTACCTTATCACCACTTTCTTTAAATCTCATCAACCTTACTCCTTGGGTAGCTCGGCCTAAGACGGAAACCGATTTTAAGCGCAATCTAATTACTTGGCCTTTTTCCGACATAATCACCAAATCTTCAGCTTCTCTTTTGGCATTAACCACAAAAGCAGTAATAACTTGCCCGGTTTTGTCTGTGACATTGGCAGTTTTAACGCCACTACCGCCGCGGCCCTGAACTTTATATTCTTTCAAATTAGTACGCTTACCAAAACCACCAGTCGTAACAATTAATAATTGTTCAGTAGTAGAGGGTTTTCCTTCATTAACCAAATCCATACCCGTAACTTCATCAACTCCCTTTAATCTAATACCTCTAACGCCAGCAGCAGTGCGACCCATTGGCCGTACAGCTTTTTCTTTAAAGCGAATTGATTGTCCTTTGGCTGTAACTAGTATCACATCATCGTTGCCAGTTGAAGCTTTAACCCAGCGCAGGGCGTCAGCATCTTTTAATTTAATAGAAATTAAGCCCGAGCGTCTGACATTTTCAAAAGCATTAATATCTACTTTTTTAATTACCCCCTTGGCAGTTACCATAATCAAGTATTTATAACCTTCCCAATCAGCCAAAGCCATTACTTCGGAAACAGTCTCGCCAGGCGCTAGTTGTAAAAAGTTAACCACAGCTTGGCCTTTGGCCGTGCGGGTGGCTGGCGGTACTTCATAAGCTTTAAGCTCGTAAACTCGGCCACGAGTGGTGAAAAATAATAAATCCGCGTGAGTAGTAGTGGAGAATAAATGTTCAACCGTATCAGCTTCTTTGGTAGTTAAACCAATCACTCCTTTACCACCCCGACCCTGGGTTTTAAAAGTAGTTGGCGGCAAACGTTTGATATAGCCGTCTTTGGTGATTAATACGACAGTGGCTTCATTGGGAATTAAATCTTCTTGAGTGAATTTATCAACCGCGCCAGCCATTACTTGGGTTAATCTTGGTTTGGCGTGTTTAGCTTTAATTTCTGTCAATTCAGTTTTAATAATCCCTAAGATTTTTTTAGGATGATCTAAAATATCCTTTAGTTCTTTAATTAATTTGCGTTTTTCTTTTAATTCTTCTTCTACCTTAAGTCGCTCAAGATTAGCCAATTGTTGCAACTTCATTTCCAGAATTGCCACGGCTTGACGTTCGGATAATTTAAAGCGCTTGATTAAATTAATTTTAGCATCATCGCGATCACGTGATTTTTTAATAGTACTGATAATTTTATCTATATCTTCTAACGCCATCACTAAGCCCTCTAAAATATGAGCGCGGTCGCGGGCGCGGTTTAGTTCAAAAGTAGTGCGGCGAGTAATTACTTCTTGGCGGTGTTTAATATAAGCTTCCAGGGCGGCTTTTAAAGTTAAAACGCGGGGTTGCAGACCATCTACCAAAGCCAACATGTTTAAGTGGAAAGAATCTTGCAATTGGGTTAGTTTGTAAAGTTGATTTAAAACTTTTTTAGGATAAGCATCTTTTTTTAATTCAATTACCACCCTAATCCCTTCTTTATCTGATTCATCGCGCAGATCACGAATGCCTTCAATTTTTTTATTTTTGACCAGCTCGGCTATATAAATGATTAAGTTGGCTTTATTTACTTGGTAAGGTAGCTCAGTAACTACAATTTGAAAACCGTTTTTGCCTTCTACAATCTCAGCTTTGGCTCGTATGACAATTGAGCCCTTGCCTGTGGCGTAAGCTTGTTTAATATCTTGTTTATTAAAAATAATTCCACCAGTAGGGAAATCCGGACCTTTAATAAATTGCAGTAAATCGTCAATCTCAGCATCTTCCTGATCAATTAAATGAATAATAGCATCGATAATTTCACCCAAGTTATGCGGCGGGATAGAGGTAGCCATACCCACGGCAATGCCCATAGAGCCATTAAGTAGTAGATTCGGTAGTTTGGCTGGTAGAACTTTTGGTTCTTGCTGACTACTATCGTAATTAGGAATAAAATCAACAGTTTCTTTTTCTAAATCCAAAAGTAGTTCTTCGGCAATGGGCGCTAGTTTAGCCTCAGTATAACGCATAGCCGCGGCTGAATCACCGTCTACCGAGCCAAAATTTCCTTGTCCCCAAACCAATGGTGCTCGCATAGCAAAAGGTTGAGCCAAGCGCACTAAGGAGTCATAAACTGCCACATCGCCATGTGGGTGATATTTACCTAAAACTTCACCAACTACAGTAGCTGATTTTCTAAATTTAGCACCAGGCCGTAAACCAATCGTCCACATAGCATATAAAATGCGGCGATGTACTGGTTTTAAACCATCTCTAACATCAGGCAAAGCCCGAGCTACAATAACTGACATAGCATAATCTAGATATGACTCGCGCATCTCCTCGACAATTGGTTGAGGAATTACTTTATGTTCTAGAGTCACTTTGGTATTTTTTTCTACAAGCATGATTAATTATTAATTAGAGAATTATTAGTAGAAAATGATTTATTAAATTCTTGGAAAATAGAATTAAATAATGACGGCTGTGAATCTTTGGCAACATCAATCTTTTTAATATTAAAACGGATAGTAAAGATAGTAAGAATTATTACAGCCAGAATCAGTAAAGCCATTAGCACAATTAGCCAAATCCGATGATTAGATGGTAGTGTTGTTGGATAATGATGCTTAGTGTGGCTAGATTTTTTCACAAACTTAAGCTTTAAGAACAACTACTTTAGTTTCTTCAGCTGGCAGATCTTTTTTAGTTATTCTATATTTTTCTAAGACTTCAGAACTTTTAACCCCCATTATTTTAAGAAATTTATCCAAAGCATCTAATTTGATTTTTAAACCAGGAACAGCGTAATGGATAGGGATAACAATTCTTGGTTCTATTTGACTGATAACTTCTACTGCTTGTTTGGCATCGATAGTATAAACACCGCCTACTGGTAAAATTAAAATATCAACTCCTTCTAATTGTTCGATTTGTTCATCAGTTAATTCAGTTTGTCCTAAATCTCCTAAATGCGCCAGCAACATACCCTCACTTTCTAAAACATACATAGTAATAGAACCGCGCTGACTGCCGCTAGTATTGTCATGAAAACCAGAGAGACCGTAAATAAAGGTTTGCTTTACTTCATATTCACCGGGGCCTTCAATTAAAAAATAATCTCCAGCTACTCCAGCGGCATAGTTATGATCAAAATGATTATGAGTAACGGCTACAATGTCGGCAGTTAATTTAGGTAATTTTAAACCAACTTTTACCGGATCATAGGGATCAAAAATTACTATTACCTCGCCATTGGGACCTGGCTTGGTTTGTATTTTTATACAAGCTTGTCCTAACCACTCAATTTGCATAAGTTATGTTTTAATCTTAGCAAATTTTAATAACTTTGAAAAGAGGGAAATAGACTTTAGGAAAATAGTTACTTTTTAAAAATATTGAGTAAATTAAAAAAAGGACACACCAATCTTTAGCGCGTCCTTTAGACGAGGAGAGAAGATTTTTATCCTGCCTAATGTCCCTTATAAATTAGGGGATAGGAGTAATTGCCCTTTTAGAAAATCTATAAATCTCAACCTTGTCGTCTATAATTAAGAATTTTATTTTTTTAGGGAACCAGGAAACATGCTTCCGATAGCTCTTTAAATTACTATCCTAAAAAACTCAATAGCCTCTTTTCCGGAAATACCCAACTGTTTCGCCCGGCCCAAAATTTTCGCTTTGTCGTTGGGTTTACTATAAAACCCTCTGATTAAACATGAACTATTGCTAGTATAAGAGCAATCTCGCCCAGTCTTTTCTCGTTCATATTGGACTCTTTTTTTGAATGTACAGTTGCTACGATATCTTCTCGTAGTCAAGACTCCTAAATTATTTAGATTTTAGGAATAATATAATATAGAGAAATTACTGGTGACCCAACCCAAACAGGACGCACGGGCAGATATCAAGTATATTTATCGCCAAGAGTCAAGACAATATCAGTTCTCCTTTACCGACCAGTACACTTTAAAGCAACTTATTTAAGGTTTTCTCTAATAAACGCCCCAAGAATGTCATCGCCACTCATTAATTAGCTGAACAATACTTTGGTTTCAAAATTCAATCTATTCAAACTAATAATGGTTCTGAATTCAGAGGTGAATACCATACCTGGTTGATTAAGAAGAATCTAACTCATTATTTTATCCCTAAAAAATCACCGCAGCGGAATGCTAATGTAGAAAAAGCGCATAAAACCATAGATGATGAATATTATCACAATCCTTATCCTAGTTGGAAAATTGTCTATGAGTGGTTATGCTACTACAATTTTGAAAGAATCCATTTGTCTTTAAAAGGTTTGACTCCTTAAAAAACTGGAGGAATACCAAACTAATTATGTCTTAGAGACAGCACCAAAGGCCTTAGAGCGTATCGCTATCGAATGTTGATTATCATTTCTTGACTAAGATAATAAAATCAGGTATGGTAATTTAGTAAATATACGGGAATTGTTTATAAATTTCTTGTTTAATTAGTAAATTATCTTTAATATGTCTCAAGCAGAAAAACAGGCCAATAAAGACTTTACTGGTATAAAATCAGGCCAATTAATAAAAGTCCATCAAAAAATCAAAGAGTTAACTGCCAAGGGCGAAGAAAAGGAACGTATTCAAATATTTGAAGGAATAGTTATTGGCCGTCGCGGAGGTAAAGGAATGGGCGCCACTATTACTGTAAGAAAAATATCTAATGGAGTGGGGGTAGAAAAAATTTTTCCTTTGCACCTGCCCACTATTACTAATATTGAGGTGGTAAAAGAATACAAAGTTAACAAAGCCCAGATTTTTTATCTACGCAACTATACCAAGAAGTTAAAAGAAAAACTTAACTAGCAGATTTTAAGCAGGGCAAAAAGGAGCCCAGGTGGCGGAACTGGTATACGCACTACCTTGAGGTGGTAGCGGGAGTAATCCTATGGAGGTTCGAGTCCTCTCCTGGGCACCAAAATTTGACTTTCGGACATTTTGCCCACGGATTCTGCCGCGCTTCGCGCGGCAGAGAACGGAAACACTGGCTCGCCGCGCACAGCGCGGCTCGCCAAGCG
>CAZGYI010000024.1:0-12236 GCA_964530635.1 uncultured Gammaproteobacteria bacterium
TGCCAAAGTCTAAGCCCATAATTTATTCCGTCGTTCATCAACCTATAACAGTCAGCTGACGCGTTTTGTTTGAGGCAGGCGGACGGCGGGCAGGTTGATTTTCTAATTTTGAATTTTTAATAATTCCTAATTGATTCATTGATAATTTATTGAAAATTAGAAATTAAAAATTGGAAATTCTTATACAGGTCAAACTTTGGTCGAAAGTTTTAGATATTAGTCTTTCACTTATCTATTTTACCACACCAGCCCCAAGTACCAATCCCAAAGCTGACCGCCCCAACCAAGCGTAATTATCGTAGCGACTGTTAAAAAAGTGCCAAAAGGAATTTGGCTTTGCCACTCTTTTTTCTTTAAAGCCACCAAAACCACCGCCACCACGCTGCCGGCTAAATAAGCTAATAACAAAGCCACTAGCAAACCTTGCCAGCTGGCTAGCATTACTCCCATTAAAGCGCCTAAGCGAATATCGCCCGAACCCACCCACTTGCCATGCGACAGAACATATTGCAGCAAAAACCAAGCCGCGCCAATCGCGCCAGCGCCCACCAGCCACAGCCAGTCTTGGCCTAAAAGCAAATTTAAAAGCAGAGCCAGAATAATTCCGGGAATAGTTATCAGGTCTGGTAAAATATACCAACGTAAATCAAATACAAACAAAATCAACAAAATTGTAGAGAAAACCCCAAAAACCAAAGCCGGAACTAAATCGGTAAATACCAACCAAGCCACCAGCCATAAAATTCCCGAGGCTAATTCCACTAAAGGATATTGCCAAGAAATTTTCTGGCGGCACCCAAGGCACTTGCCGCGCAAAAAAATAAAAGATAAAACCGGTATATTTTCATACCAGTTAAGCTGTTTTAAACATCTGTGGCAAACTGACCGGCCTAAAATATTTTTTTGCTTGATTAAGCGGAAAATAACTACATTGGCAAAACTGCCAACAATTAAACCTAAAAGCAAAAAAATAATTTCCCACATAACTAATTATAGTGTAACACAAACCCCCCTTTTTAAAAGGGGGGCTCTGTTTTTATATTTTAAAAATTAAAATTATGGACTACAGCCCGTAGCCGCAACCTGCATCACCTGATTTGGCTTAGCGCAAACAACACCACTAGCATAACCACCAGCAGCACCTTCTAAAGTTACATAAAAGGCATAAGAAGCTCCACCACCAGCAGCATTATCAACCCATTGATAAACTTTATCACCAGGATCCTTGGGAATAGTGCCCATATACATGGTACCAGCACAAGGTATCGTCGTACCAAGTCCGTCGGTACTGCCCATACAAACATAATCAGTTGCTGGGCCGACGTCATCCCCACCCAAGACGCCAGCAGCTTTAGCTGGATACTTTGCCTGATCCAAATAATAAAGTTCCAGGGCTGTTTGGATTTGCTTTAAATCAGCCAAACGTTTGGCATCGCGCGATTTTTGCCGGGCGTTACCCAAAGCCACCACTGCTAAAGTTGAGAGAATGGCAATAATCGCAATTACCACTAATAATTCAATCAAAGTAAAACCTTTATGATTTTTCATTTTCTCACCCCCTTCCTATATTCAAAGAAAAAGATAATATTAATTGACTGATTAAATTATAACACAACCTAGATAATTTAACAAGCCTAAATTTTAAACCAACTAAAGATAAAGTATAAATATCCACTCTATATTTTTAATTTTTAAATTCAAATTTTAAAATAAATCTAAATTTTTAATTTCTTAAATTATTTACATTTAACAGAAATCTTTGAAAATATCAGGGTTAATTCATGAGCCTCTTTCCATAACCTTCTACAATCTTCTTTTTTATCTGGATTGGCTCTAGAAATCATTCTTAGCCAGTGCTTGGTTTCATTTGATTCTTTTTGGCAAATATGAATTTTATTTCTAAAGTCTTTTTTAGAACTCGCCTGATTAACTTCCATATAATTTGCTCCTATACTAGTCGCCGATCTCACCACTTGGCTTATTAAAGATTTATTTATGACATTTTCTTTTAGTGTTTTGACAAAATCAATACTATTTTCTCCAAATTTCGCTGTTCTTTCTTCCAAATCATATTGCATGGTTTTAATTTTTAAATATTAAAAATTAAATCATTTAAACATTATTTAAAAAATTAAAAATTAAAAATTATTTTAAAAAGTATTAACGCTTAGAATTTATCATCAAAACGATCCCGACAGCTTATACATCGGCATTAAAATGGAAGCCACAATAAAACCAACTCCCACGCCCATTATCAACATAATTATCGGCTCTAACAAAGTTACCAAGTTGCCTACCAAGCTATTTACTTCGTGAGTATAAAAATCCGACAGACGTTTAAACACTTCTTCCAAGCGGCCGGTTTTTTCACCGACAATCATCATTTGCGGAATCATCATGGGCACCGCCGGGCTTTTGTTAAAAATCGTGGCAATAGAATTGCCATCTTCCACTTCTTTAATCGTGCGCCTGATAATATTTTCATAAACCGCGTTGCCCACGACCGAAGCCACAATTTCCAAGCTCCTGGTTAAAGGCACGCCACCCACAATCAAAGTGTACATTGACCTGGTAAAACGCACTAAATAAATATGCTTATAAATGGTTCCAACAATCGGCAACTTAAGCTGAATCATATGCCACAGGTGTTTGCCGCGCCGGGTTCTGGTGTATAAACGACCCAAAATAAAAGCGCCCGCTATTAAAATCAACAACAGCCACCAAAAATTAGCCATAAATGAACTAACGGCGATTAGAATTTTGGTAGACGCCGGCAAATCAGTCCCCGCCTCCTGCAAAATAGCTGTCAATTTTGGCACCACATAAACCATCATCACGCCCGCCACAATCACCAAACCGCCCAAGATAAAAGCCGGATAAATCATGGCGCCTCGGACGCGTGAGATTAAATCGTAATTTTTTTCTTGCTCATCTGCCAAATAATTCAATACCTCATCAATCTTTCCCGAAGTTTCTCCCGAAGTAATCATATTAATATAAAAACTGGAAAAGACCTCGGGGTACTTAGCCAGGGCCGCCGAAAGCTTAGCTCCTGCTTCCACATCATCGGCAATTTCCGAAACAATAACTTTTAACTTGGGATTGGCTGTTTGCTTTTCCAAAATATGCAAAGACTGCACAATCGGCAAAGTGGCCGAAGCCATTACTGCCAGTTGCCGAGAAAAAATTACCAAATCTTTGGCTTTGATGCGGGCAATCTGTACGGCTGTCAACCAACCAAAACGACTAACCCGACGCTCGTTTATATAAATCGGCGTTAAACTGCGGTCGGTGAGAATTTCTACTGCTCCCTCTCGCGAAACCGCCTCCACCATACCGCGAATTGTCTGCCCGTCTATATTTTTTGCTTGATATTCAAAAAGTGCCACAAAATTTTAATTTAAAATTTAAAATTATTTCTTGACTTTTGTCATCCTGAACTGGTTTCAGGATCTATTTTAGATGCTGAAATAAATTCAGCATGACAAGTTATTTTGAATTTTGATTTTTGGATTTTGCATTTATATTACCATCTCATTCTTAACATGGATTTAAGCGCCTCTTTATTAGCTGCCTGGCCCAAAGCTTCATCTGATTGAATTTCCCCGGTTTTCACCAAATCAGCCAAACCGCGCTCTAGGGAAACCATACCTTCGGCGCGTGAAGTTTCTAAAACCGATTGCAATTGAGCTGTTTTTCCTTCACGTAATAAAGATTTAACCGCTTGAGTGCCTAACAACAATTCAGTCACTAAAATACGGCCACCGCCCAAGCGTGGCAATAAACGCTGGCAAGAAGCGACTAAAAAAGTTTCTGCCAACACTTGATCTAAACCTTGACTATCAATATTGGACAGGCTACCGACAGTTAAAGACTCTAGTGCTCTAACTGTAGAATCTGCTTCCTGCACCACCAATACCAAAATTCCGGCGCTGGCTAAATTAAATAACTTTAGCCAAGCGGCGGCGGAAACTGGCGCGTCAACTGCCACCACATCCATATCTTCAATTTTAACATCATCTAACGCTTGTTCCAGCGATGGCGTATCATCACCCAAATCACGTTGTTTGATTAAAGATTTATCATTAACCAACAAATATTCTACCGGGTCTTCTAAAGTTAAAATATGCTTGGCGCTAGTATGATTAATTTTGTCAACTAAAGAAGCCAAAGTAGTGGTGCGTCCTGAACCTAAAGGCCCCGAAACAATAATCAACCCTTCCCGTTTATCTATTAAGCTAATTAAATTCTTGGGCAACCCTAACTTTTCTGGCGTCGGTACTACTGCTGGAATGTATCTTAAATCTAAATCAGGTAAATTTTTCTGATAATCAACATGTACTCGAAAACGAGCGCGGGTTCCTAAATTAAAACTTACAGTAATTGATTTTTGCTGCTGCAAGATGGCTTGCTTTTCCGGTGGTACCAAAAGCTGAACCATCTCTCCTAGCAACTCCGGAGTTAATACTGCTTCTTGGGTTAAAACCTCTAGCTTGCCGTCACGGCGAAAAACCGGCTGATTGCCGGAGCTTAAATGAATATCGGAAACTTGACGTTCAGCCGCCTGGGTTAAAATACGACTAATGGTAAGATTATCAGTAGTAGACACAATAGAAAATTAAAAAATCAATCTGCCCGCCGCACACTTTTTATTAACGACGAGTTATTGCTTTGAGTTAATATTCGACCATTTATCATCATATAATTATTTAAGTCTAAGCCCATAATTTATTCCGTCGTTCATCAACCTATAACAGTCAGTTGGCGCGTTTTGTTTGAGGCAGGCGGACGGTGGGCAGGTTGATATTTACCTTTTGCATTTTCACTATTCTTGCGCCACTGAAATAACTTCTTCTAATGAAGTTAAACCCCTAATCACTTTAAAATAACCATCTTGAATTAAACTAGTTCCCCCTTGAGCTTCAAATTCAGCTTTTAAATCATAAGGTTTGGCGCCTTCGGTAATAATCCGCTGTAATTTAGGAGTATTAGCCAGAACTTCGCTAATAGCTAAACGACCGCGATAGCCCGTGTTTTCGCATTGATTGCATCCTTTAGCCTGATATACTTTCCAGGGTTCGGGTGGAATTTCCGCTTGAGCTTCTTGGTTTAAATTAATAAAAGCCTTTTTAATTTTTTCTATCTCGTTAGCTGGTAAATCCATAGCCTGCTTGCAATGCTCGCATAAACGGCGCACTAAACGCTGAGCAATAATCACATTAATGGTAGAAGCCACTAAAAAAGCTTCCTGATGCATATCAATTAATCGCAAAATAGCGCTAGGGGCATCATTGGTATGTAAAGTAGCTAATAAAATATGGCCGGTAAGCGAGGCGTGGATAGCCAGTTCTGCTGTTTCGGCGTCGCGGATCTCTCCCACCATAATAATATCTGGGTCTTGACGCAAAATTGACCTTAAACCCGAGGCAAAAGAAAAACCCACCTCGGGGTTAACTTGTGACTGGCTAACCCCAGACAAAAAATACTCTACCGGATCTTCCAGGGTGACGATATTAACATCGTCATGATTTAAAATATTTAACACCGCGTACAAAGTAGTGGTTTTGCCACAACCAGTGGGGCCGGTAACTAAAAACATTCCATGCGGCTTTTGAATAGCTTCATTCAAAATTCGTAATTTATAGCCAGAAAATCCTAAACCCTCAAAACTGCGCACACCAGTAGTGGGATCTAAAATTCTCATTACCACCTTCTCGTTGCCAATCACTGGCAAAGTGGATACGCGAAAATCAATTATTTTACTTAAAACTCTCAAACGAATACGGCCATCTTGAGGAAGTCTAGTCTCGTCAATCTTTAAATTAGCCAGCACCTTAATCCGGGAAATTACTGCGGCATGGATATATTTGGGTAAAGTTAACAAAGTATGCAATACTCCATCAATGCGAAAACGCACACGCGTATCAGCTTCGCCTGGTTCAATATGCACATCCGAAGCGCCTCGTTCCACCGCATGCCGTAAAATCACCGAGACCATCTTAGAAACAGGGGCGGCTTTTAACACCTGTTCGAAATCTATTGGTTCTTTGCCTTCTTCGCGCAAAACGCTTTGCTCTTCTGTTTCAGTCATTTTTAACGCTTCCGACACCTCGCTCATCAAGGTGCTATACTGCCGCAGTACTTGCATTAAACTTTCATTAGTGGTTACGGCATACACTGGCTTCCAACCATTCTGACGCGCCAATACTTCCATGGCTTCCATAGCTTTAAAATTTTCCGGATGCACCATAGCCAACCATACTTCATTATCTTTACGGCGAAAAGGTACGATTTGATAATATTGAGCTATTTCCAAAGGAACTAACTTTAAAACATCATCCCTAATATCTTCCCGACCCAAATCTACTGCCGGAAAATTATAAAAAGTACTCTTGGCTTTAAGTAGCTTTTCTGGCGATAAAGCTGCTCGTTCCAAAATCACCTCTTCCACTCCTCGCCGTTCCACCTCTGCCTGTTGTTGTAATTCTTCTAACTGATTTTTATTTAAATATTTCTGTTCAACCAAGAAGGTATCAAAACTATGTTTAGTTGGTGTCATAATTATTCTTTGCAAGTTGCTAAATTGGTTGGTTGTTGGTTAATAATACTTAAACCTTTTTCTGTTTGTATATAAAATTTATTATCCTCTGCTTCGCTGGCGGCCCAAGCGCACCATTCATCAGCCAAAACATTTAGAAAAATTTCATAGTTTTCACCGCTGGCTGGGTCTTGGTATGGCTCAGTTATAATTTTTGCCTGATATAAATCATTTAATAATCCATACTTCTTATGTTTGTTAAAATAATAGACTTCTGCTAAACCAATGGTTTGTAAATGTTTAATTCTTAAATTATCTCGCGATTGCTGACGACGCAGATTAATCTTAGCAGCTATTATTATTAATATTACTAACAATAAAGCAAAAATACTAATAACAGTCAATAATGATATTCCCGATCTGATAGATAAATTCTTTTTTATAATCATTATAATTTAATGAACTGGCTATTTTCGGGTGGTAGGCTTGGTAACGCCTTTAATGAACAGCGGAGTAAATGGATTATCCCGACCCAAGGCTTCATTATCTACTATTACCGGCAAAGGACCGTAGTTTTGTAACTTAATAATCATCTCATTATTAAAAAAATTAGCATCAAAATCCTGCGCCTCTGGTAATAACAAAGGTTTATCAAATAATGTTTCTTTGGTTTTAAAATTAATTTCTAAAGTGGTTACTTTTTCTTTAAGAAAATTTTCATAAACAAGGTAACTGCCAAAGCCAACAGCAACTATTAAAATAATAGATAAAGTAATAACTTTTGGAAATGATAAACTTTTGGGAACTAACATTTTAGCGGGGATAATAATAACTAGTTAATTCAATATTATATGAATCCGTGCTTTCTGAATAATTAAAAGAGTTAACATTCAACATACGCCAAGCCGACTGCAAAGCTTGCAACATGGTTTTAAAATTTTCATAACCCTGGCCAGATAAAGCCAAGGTAATCTTTACTGATCGTACTCCGCTAGCTGCGGTATCACTGGTATTTTTTTCAATCTTTTTTATTGTTGTTCCTGATTCGCTAATAGAAATTGAATTTAAAATATATTTATTTTTATTAACCAAATCTTCTATCTGCGTTAAAAGATCGGGTATATCAATATTTGATGGTAAAATCAAATGAAGATCGGCGCCGGGTTGTTTTTTAATTTTATTCCAAGCTGACACTTTGTTATCTAGCGCAGCCACCTGTGCTTTAATCTCCACTAAAGATTTTTGCAAATCCTGGGCGCGCGTCATAGTGCGCCATTCAGAATATATCGGTTTAATCTGCCACCAACCGCCGCCAACAATAATCAACACTACTAAAATCGCCAACCAAATAAAATATTTGATTAATACCTGCTCCCGCCAGCTAATTTTGGTTTCTCGGGTAAATGGTGACATAAATAATTAGTTAAATTATTGATTGGTTAACCAACCAGCAACTAACTCCAAACGAAATTCTGTTACCACAGTGACTTGTTTGGTTTCAGTATCCTGATTAACAGAAATACTACCAATAGCTACCCCGCTAATCATCTTATCTGCTTGTTGAAAAGATTTTAATTGTTTGGCTAAATCTGCTACTGTCAAAGCTTGAGCCTGCAACACTATAGTGCCCGAACCAGCTGCTTGTAAAGAATTAAAACTGACATTAGGCAAAGTTATTTTTTGCAATTCAGAAAAAAACTTTAACCAATCATTGCGTTGAGCAGCTACTTGTTTAATTATTTTCATCTTGCGACTAACTAATTCTAATTCATCGTATTTAGCTTTTTTATTATCAACTTCTTTCACCAACATTCTGGCTTCCTCTTGTACTTTTTTAACCTCGACCTCTTGTCGATTAATCAAAGTATAAATAATCGCGTACACTAAAACCACTATCGCTAATGAACTTATAGCTATCACTAACAATTTTTTTAAATAAGGTCCTGCTTTTGAAGGTTGAGAACTAACCGGCAATAAATTTACATCCAATACTACCCCGATTGGTACTTCCGGCGCGGTTGCTGATTTTTTGGCCGGGTGATGGAGTGGCGGTTTGGGTGACGCGGGAACAACAGGCGCTGGCGTGGGTTTGGGGACAGGAGGCGCTGGAGTTTCTGTTGTTTCTTTTTTCTTAGCGCCAATAAAATCTTGCCACCAATCTGTCAAACTAAAATCTTTCTTCACTTTAAAATCTTCTTTAACTGGTTTAATTTCCTTAACTTTCGCTTGATCTGGTTTAGACGCTTCCGCCAGTTCAGTTGATTCTGTAACTGGTTCTGGATACTTATTAAACCAATTTTTAATTTTTGACCACCAAGAAACTTCCGCCGCTTCGGCTTGGCGCAAACGTTCTGCCAATACCGAAGGCTGGCTATAAACTAAATCTGATTTATGCTCCACCTGACGCGCTTGTTCTTGCTCCTCGCGTTTTCTTAGTTCTTTGGGTAATAAATTTATCTCAGACATAATACTTTGGAAGTTTATCCACCAGCTGGCGGATAAAAATCAATCTGCCCACGCCGTCCGCCTTCGCCAGCAGTGAATTATCACTAGAAGTTAATAGATAACTATTTATCATTAAATTGTATCTTAGATGTTAGTTCTGGCGGGCGGCAAATTAAAATTAAATTTTGATATTTGAGTTTTAAAATCTGAATTTATTAATTATTTATGTATTTCTCTTAAAGCTAAACCAATGGCTGTTACAAAACGCGGGGCAATATCTTCCAAAACACCTTTCAACTCCAAAGGATAAGATACTTGCGACCAAGGATCACCCGCTACCACTTTGAGTTGGAAAATATTTTCCAGATACTCTACCACATTGGGTAAAAAAGCCGACCCGCCGGTAATAATTATTTTTTCAATAGATCGATTGCTGTCGCTTTGATAAAGAGATAAAGAATATTTTATTTCATTAATTACCGGGGCTATGCTGTCTTTAATAGCGTTGGGTACGCCGATAGTGCTAGCTGAACCTTCTGATACAATACCAACATCTCGTTTAAATTGTTCAGCTCGATTCTGATCAATATTCAAACTTTGAGCTATCGCCTTAGTAACCGTCACCCCTCCTACATCAATGCTGCGATTAAATACCGGAATATGATCTTCAATTATCACAATATCAGTAGTTAAAGCGCCGATGTCTGCCACTAATACAATATCAGTTTCGCTTCCTAATAATGATCGCCCCAAAGCAAAAGCTTCGGTTTCTAAACTTAATAATTCAATATTAGCTTTGCTAAAAATATCCAAATACTGTTTAACCAAATTCTTGGGAGCGGCAGTTAATAATACTCGGATATTTTTTTCCATTCGGCTGGGTATTTTTTCTTTTGGCGCGGCAACTGCCGGCTTGGATGCGGCCTGTTTTTTCAAAATCTTCCAGTCTAAAATCATTTCATCCAAAGGCAGAGGAACAATTTTTTTAGCTTCATAAGTCAAAGCTTCCCCTACCTCCTTCTCGCTCATAATTGGCAAGGTTAACACTGAACTAAACACGGAAAAGGTGGGTAACGCAGCTACCGCTTTACGACTAGTAACTCGCGCTTGTTTACAAATTTGCTCCAAAGTTTTAGCGCTCTGGTCAATTTTATCATGAACATTAAACTTAATTTCTTCCACTGGCAATTCAGCAAAACCATAAGTAACCAGTTTAGCTTGGCCGCCAACATTAGCCAACTCCACCACTTTAATACTTGCTGTTCCCAGGTCAATCCCCAAGTAAGATTGTTTTTTGGCAAATAAACCCATAACTTAATTTAATAATGAATTCATAGTTTAAGTATACCACTAAATCCTCATTTAGGCTTTGATTTCTCTAAATTGTTAAAACTGAAAATATTAGCAGAATAAATTACGGTTTTTATATTAATTATTATGAAAAAATTATTGTCGACGAAAGTTGGGCAGGCCTTTGGCAAAATCTGCCAATCCCGGCGGCGGATTAAGCTGTAATCTACCGCTAACTATAAATTTTTCTGCTGCGCTACGGCTGATACTATCAATATATGTTCTTTCCAGTTTAAATTGCCTGGCGAACACTGAACCGTAAACAGTAAGTGGATTATCGCTTCCTTGGCCTGTTTTAAACCAACCGCATTCTGAATAAATATCATCATTTTGATCAAAGGCTAAACACTTGGGCATTTCAGCGCAATCATCATTAGCATCGCCACATTTCGAACTTGATCCTACTGCTGGACAGAATTTACGATAATTATCGCTAAGTTTATTGGCGCAAGCTAATTTTGTTTCCATATCTGCTTTTCTCTGTCCTAACACAATAAAAGAACCAGCCACTTTAGTAACATTGGGATCAATAATAACATCACCCATGACAATCCAAACCACCGATGCTAATTTGCTCCGTTCATCAACCGGATTTGGTTGATAATTGATATTATTATTAATAATTAAATCTCCGTCAATAACTATGGTACCGGCGCCACTTGTGTTATTATCGCCATTTTTAATCACCTGAGAGTTATTGATTGTATAATCACTATCAATATGGTAAACCTTATTATTCAAAGCTGTGGTAAAATTTGGACTTCCTCTTTTCACAATATAATTATATCTATTCAAATTGGTATTAGGGATGGGGGTAACCAAACCCTTAAAATCAAAACGTCCCAATTTAAAATTATAAGGATCAGCGATACGGGTGGGATCAGTTGAAGGAATTTCTAATATAGCGCCAAATTGCTTGCATCTGGGCTCTTTACATTCACTAGTAAACCTGGGGCTGATGCCCGGATTATCCAACACTTGAATTAAATATTGGGCATTATGAATATCCTTGGGTGGCGGGAAAAAGGTGCTGATGCGTTTAGCAAAAATATCACCGCCCTCTGCTCTTAAATAAGGAAAAAGTATTTCGGGATTATTAAAAGTGCACCGTTGGTCATCGCCTAAACAAATCCAACCAACGCCATAAGCGTTGTTGCTGGTAGTACCGCCAGCATTATGCCACATCCAACCAACTAAACGACTGTAATCTTCGTCGTCATCAGGATCATCTAATATTAAATTAACACCATAACTATCAATAGCTCCAATCGTGCCGCTTAATTTTATCCAACCCTGATCAGCTAAATTTAAAATCTTAGCCCAGCCCGAAAGTTGGGGTATAAACATACCCTGGGTATCGCAAGAAACGGTTTGCTTAATTCCCTCTATTTCTACTTGACAAACAAAGGTAATAGTTAAAGAGCCGCTAGGTGGCGTACCCATACAACTCTGGCCAAAACAAATCCAGCCTAAATTTTCCGACCAAGCATATCCTTTAATCTCGCCGCCCGTGCCTGCCTGATTAACCAACAAACGCACACCGTAATCAACATTAGGAGTAGTGTTGCAAATATAATCTTCCGGCGCTTTACCTTTATTTAACTCTGCGCAATTTTCTGAATTCAAAGAAATCCAGCCTGTATTACCGCTCCATGCCCAACCTAAAATATTATTTAAATTTTCTGCTGGTGTTAATACAGCTAAAGCAGAATACTGCCAAAACAATAATCCAGCGCCAATAAACAAAAAGCCTAAGGTTAAAGCGCAAACACTATAATACCAATGAATAACTTTAGTCATATAACAATTAAATTATAACACAATTTTCACTCATTGGCAACCAAAAAAGGTACTGTCCACGGACATATTCAGCATAGAGTAGAATGAGGGCATATGAAAAACA
>CAZGYI010000025.1:0-12136 GCA_964530635.1 uncultured Gammaproteobacteria bacterium
GTGAATATAAAAGCATCGAAGAAATATAAATTTATCAAGATTAAACCCCAAACCGGCGCTGGCGGGTTTGATACCAAACCAGCGCTTTATCTAAATCCTGCTCTGAAAAATCAGGAAAAAGTACTGGGGTAAAATAAAGTTCAGCATAGGCTATTTCCCACAATAAAAAATTTGATATTCTTTGCTCGCCTGAAGTTCTAATCATTAAATCAACCGGCGGCACGTCTTTGGTCGACAGTGAATCTTTTAATTGATCTAAAGTCAGTTTGGTGAGGCCGGTCCCTGCTTCTGCTAACCTCTGGACGCCTTCGACTATATCCTGTTGTCCACCATAATTAATACAAGCAACCATAGTGCCTTTGACGCCTTGTTTGGTTTGTTGTTCTGCTTCCCGCATCAAATCCTGAGTAGATTTTCTTAATTCTTTGCGACTTCCAGCAAATTGCAACTTAATGCTATCGCGGACAAAATCTTTAACATCTTTTTTTAAACCCTCATCTAATAAATCAAATAAGTAAGCTACTTCTTCTTTTGACCTAGACCAATTTTCGCGAGAAAACAAATAAAAACTAGCATAAGAAATACTTTTATTAAAAATCCAGCGGGCCAATTCTTTAACGCGGGCATAACCAGCTTTATGACCCTCTAGAGTAGACAAACCACGGCTCTTGGCCCAACGGCGATTACCATCCACTATAATTGCTATATGTTTAATATCAGACATAAAAAGTCATTTCTCGCCATTCAATTTTCTCAAGGTGACTCTGAGTTTATTGAAGAGTCGGGCTACCCCGCGGACGCGAGGTCTCCACACCCGCCACGTAGCCCCGCACCAAATGTCTTTATCGGGGATGTGGGAGTTGAACCCACCATCTCATGGTCCCGAACCATGCGTGTTGCCGCTACACTAATCCCCGATACCTTGGTGCGGAGGTAGATGTGCGCATGAACCCCGTACGGTCCCGCCAAGCGGGACTCGTTTGGAGCTACCGGTATACTATTCCCCGTTATAAATAGTGCGGGGTAAACGCGCCAACTAACCCATCTCCTATTATCCTACCGGCTTGCTCTGTATAGTCAAGTGAAGCGAGACTTATACGGGGTACTCGCTCGCCTAAGCCAGCATTCTTAATAATTATTCATTGATAAATATTTACATTTAAATCTAGTGATGAATCGTGACTGGTTAAGAATCAATAGCTGACAAGTACCGCACAATCGATTAAATCTTCATCAATTAAATAATTAAACCAAACCCTTCTCTGTGGTAAACAAAAAAGGGTTAGCTAGTTAAGGAAAACAAACTGATTCGTACGTTGTACTACTGTTATCTATCTAAAAGTAGCGCCGAAGGTTACATCAACTGCCGGCATGGTAAATGAACAGTAATCTGTTTTCTGGTTTGAACAAAAACCAGTCCAACCAGCAAAGGTATAACCTTGCGCAGCCATTTGTTTAACTCCGACAAAACTTCCAGGCGATACCGTCGCGGTACAAGCTGTTCCCGGAGGAACGTCGGGGCGGTAATCGCCACAGTTAAGCAGGATATTGCTAGCTGAACCGTAAATAAGACCGCCAGTAGGTTTAGTTATAGTAACAGTATAAAGTGTGGGCGATGAAGTAAATGTCGCACCGACTATTTTATCGCTATTCATAACTAAATCGCAAATGTCATCGCCATGAGCTGGATCAACGCAATCATCGGTCCAACTAGTAAAAGTGTAGCCAGGATCAATATTAACAAATAAACGCACAGTTGCGCCTGCTGGCACGGCCGCGTCACAGAAAGAAGCAGAACCGCCGCAATGTATATATGGCACTTCGCTAGCTATACTACCGCCGACAATAGGTGGTTTTACGCGCAATTTATAAAGTGTTGGTGTGGGAGTAGTAAAAGAAAGTAATTGTCCAAAACTCTTGCCGTTGCTATTTTGAGCAATAGCGCAATAATAATAAGTGGTGGAATATTTTAATTCTGGAATACCATCCATAATATCAACAAACGAAGTGCTTTTACCTATCTGTATGCCGCCGCTAGATGGTTGCCTAATACCAAAAGTGTCATTGCAAGAACCAGGATTAGTAGAGCCATAACGGAACCAGGCGGTTGTATCCCAACCATTGGGATTTACTGAACCCTTAAGGTGGGCGTAATTGCCATAAACATCCGCTGGTTTAGTGTTAACCGATGGAGTTAATCCGATAAAACCAGCATCAACTATATAAGGAGAAGTTACATTATAACCCAAAACAATCTCGCAAGCGTTGCCTGTCGCAGGTAGAGCAACACAGTTAGGACTCCATTTGCCAAACTTATAGCCAACAGCTGGATTAGCGGTTAATATAATTTTGCTGCCAGCGGGAAACTGGCTGCTGCAGTAAGTGCCGCAATCAATTCCTTTTGGATTGCTAATAATTGTGCCACTGCCGGTTTTTCTCACTGACAAAGTTACATTAGGTGGCGGGGTGGTAAAAGAAAGCAATTGTCCAAAACTCGTCCCATAACTATTTTTGGCTATAGCGCAGTAATAATAAGTAGTGGAATGCCCTAAACCGCTAAGGCTTTGCATAATATCAATTGCGGTATTGCCGCTACCGACTTTAATTTGTCCTATCTCGGGCAATGTTTTGCCAAAAGTGTCATTGCAAGAACCAGGATTGGCGCCAATATCAGCAGGACTATAACGGAACCAAGCCAAAGTTTCTGAACCATTGGGATTTACTGAACCTTTAAGATGGGCGTAATTGCCATAAACATCCGCTGGTTTAGTGGTAACAATAGGACGCAAAGATTTAAAATTAGCAATAATAGATTTATTGCTATTCATAGTAATTCGGCAAGTGCCAGCGGCATCATTAGCAGCACAACCGCCGCTCCAGCCAATAAAGCCAAAAGAACTATCTACTGGTTTGGCGGCTAAAGTAACTTGGGTGCCAGTTTTATAAACAGCCCGACAAGTTCCGATATTAACGCCACCACAATTAATACCGTCCGGCTCGCTGGTTACCCAACCAAAACCAGGCTCCTTAACTATCACTGACAAAGTATAAGTAATGGGGCTTGGGTAGCGAGGGTTATCGTCCACTAATAACGGAGCCACGGCGGCAACAATTCCGCCACCGATTATTAATAGTCCTAGCGCCAATAATACTTTAGTTGATGTTTTGGTAATAACTTTAGTTTGCATAGGTTTTTTATTAGGCTGATTAGTAGGAGCATAGCCAGAGCTATCTCCAGAAATTTTATTGTTAAAAGAAGTATTTAACATATTGTTGTTATTTAATTTTTAAGTTGGCAAAGATGACTAGAAAATAAAAATTCATGCTGGCACGCATGAATCAAAAGATTATAATAACAAATTCAACTTAAAACAAATGGATTTGCTTACAATATTGTGACGGCTGATTTTTATCTTTATTTTATAAATTTTGACTAACCTTAGCCACATATTAAAAAATTTACACTTTAAAATATAGCTTTATGCTAATGCCTACAAGAACAGTCTGTCATAAAATTTAAAAAAAATCAAGGTTTTTTGCCTGAATTCTAGTACTGACAGTTTGGTGATTATGATGACTGACAGGCGTTAACTAGCTTAATTTAGTGGCTAAAGTAATACTGGCTTTAATTTTAGTCTTAGTTAACGTTTCTATAAATTTATTGGTAATAGTCAGATCTCTTATGTGTAGTTTAAAGTTTAATATGACTCCACTCGCTAACAACTTTTTTAACATCATCAACATCTACCACAGTAGTCCCTATGGTTTCTAATTCTTGCTCCAATTTTTCGCGTTCAGCTGTTAATGATCCTTGTTCTGTCGTGGGGGTTTGTAAAAGTTGTTTATCAATCTTTTGTATTTTAGTCCATAACTCTGCCAAAATTTTATTTTTATCACGTGCCGCTCCATGCAAAGCTCCTACTACTCCTTGATGAATATGTGATACCTTTACCATCGCTGCCGCCTCATCTATTACATCAATCGCTTTATCGGGCATATGCCTATTTTTAATATACTTATCAGCTAATTGCGCTGCTGTTATAATCGCGCCATCGGTAAATTCCACTTTATGGTAAGATTTATATTTATCTTTGACACCATATAAAATTTTTATAGTTTCGTCTATTGATGGCTCAACAATATCTATTATCTGAAAGCGACGTTCTAAGGTTTCGTCGGTTTTAATATATTGTTCATACTCGGACGTTGTAGTAGCTCCTATAAGCTGCAAATCGCCATGTGCCAAAGCCGGTTTTAAAATATCAGAAAAATTAACCGCGCCTTCGGTACCTCGCGATTGGATAACGGTATGCATTTCATCAATAAAAATAATAATTTGTCGGCTAGCCGCACTAATTTCCTGTACTAATCTTTTAGCCCGTTCCTCAAATTCTCCACGATACTTAGTTCCAGCTAATAATGAGGCTACTTGCAAAGATAACACTCGCTTATGTTGTAACACTTCCGGAATACTCCCTTGACTAATACGCTGTGCTAAACCTTCCACAATAGCTGTTTTACCTACACCAGGCGCGCCTACCAATAACACGTTGTTTTTTGTGCGCCGTGATAATACTTGTGCCAAACGCAAAACCTCCTCTTCTCTACCTACTACCGGATCAATTTTGCCATCCGTTGCCAACTTAGTGAAATCAATAGTATAAGAATCCAAAATCGGAGTGCGGCTAGAAGAAAACCCTAAATTAACAAAACCACCAGTTAAACCCCGATTTTTTTGCCAATAATAATAAACTGCCCCCAAAATAATAAAGATTAAAACCAGGGCTAAAGTAGATAAATTCATAATTTAATTATATAATACATTTAAACTATAGGGTATGGCGCGGTTTTCCTACCAAACATCATATAACTAAAGCGGTTTGGCTGTTCTAAAAACCGTTACTACCCCCACCAGACCACGGTGTTATTTAGTTTTTTAATACCAACAACAATTCCTATAATTATAGCTATTGTAATCAATAGAGCCAGGCTATAACTAATAAGTGGGGCAAAAAAATTAAGCGTACCAGTCAACCAACTAATTAACACCCCACCCACTGATTTACCCAGTAATTCCCCTATAAAAACAATTAAGACCGCTAGCAAACTTAAAGCGGTCAGCCCAGCTGAAGTATTACCTAAATCTTGATTTGAGGGCGCTAAATGCGCGCCAATAGCTATGGCTAAATATAAAAACAGCCAAGTCTGCCAAGAACTAAATATTAACGCTTGCCAAAATAGAATCACAAAGCCCCACCAAGCAATAAAATAATTTATACCCAAAGCTAAAAAATTTTCCGCTGAATTAATTAACAAAGCTGGCGCTTCTAACGGCATTCCAGGAATCAGTAAAATAGCCAACACCCACAAAATAAATGAGCCGCCTAAAAATGGGAACAGGGAAATTAAAATTAAAGTAACTGGGTTGCCAGTTGCTTTATGAATAACCGAACCTAAAACCTGACCAGTGGGCCCTGGCTTAACGGGTAGTAAACTAAAACCAGTAACCTTAGTAAAAGTCAACAACGCCCCTAACAAATGAGATAATTCATGCACTACCACGCCTGGCCAAAGTAATATTTGATACCACCGTCTGGTTAAAATTAAAGCTAACCAATGATTAACCAAACGAGAAAACAATAACACGCCAAGCAGCATTATTAAAAAGGAAACCACCAGCATCATAAAATAATTTACTGATTAAATACTTTTTTAGCTTCCTGCCATAAGCTATCATCTCCTAATACTTTTACCCGGTACCACCACTCTACCCCCCATAAATAAGCTTCGGATAATCCAGTGCCTTGGAAAAAATTTAAATTATCCCGAAAACGTTTAAGATCAAAAGACTGATCCGCTACTTCTAGAGACATTTTATCCAATCCAACTGGGCCCCAGGGTTCCATTTGCAGCTCTGAAATAATAGTGTAGTCAACAAAAGGTGAAATTAAAGCTGACTTAAGGCGATAAAACCATTTAGGCACTGGATAATACCAATAGCCATATCCTGGATTCCAAGTAACCTGATACAAAGTCGCTCCCTGAATATCTGCCAGACTAGCAGTTTCCCACCAAGAAGACAGCTCGCCAGAATCCGTAATCAATACTGGACGGCTATCTAAAGATTTAAGCAAAGCCAATTCTTTTTTTAAAAAATGAAAATTGGGTTTAGTGCAATCGCCAAAAGCAAACAACGGTTCGTTTTCCAACTGCCAACGGGCAATAGTGGGGTTATCTTTAAAATGCAAAATCGTCGACTGTAACATAGCTAAAACCCTGTCTTCAATTTCCCAGGCAGGCAAACCGGTTGCCCAATCAGGTAAATGACATTCTGGCCAGCGTGGTAATTTTTTACCAATAGCCAAAGTAACCACCGCCTCGCGTTTAGCTGCCTCACTAATCTGCCAGTCTATCTCTGAAAAATTATAAAAATCTGGTTGTGGTTCAATTTCATTCCAATTAGCCTGCAATCTTAAATTCTTAACTTGCAAATCATCTAAAATTGCTAGATAAACTTCCTGCCAATTTAAATTTAAAAATTCTGCCTGACTTTTACTAAAACTTACTCCCAAATTAGCTTCGGTGACAAAAGGCACATTGGGTAACAACAACCAACCAGCAACTGCTACTATCACCCAAAAGGCAATAAAAATATATAACCACTTCATAAATTAAACAAAAGCTAAAATACTTAAACCACTACCAATCAATACTATAGCCACTAATTTACGAGCCAAGACTGAGCCAGAAGACTCTTCAGACAAAAGTCCAGGCCACTTCCAAGAAAATAATATCACCAAGACTAATAAAAATACATATTGCAAACCCTGCAGGGCGTTCACTAAACTAACACTGCCTAAAGAAATGGCATAATTAACTACCAAAGCTGATAAAGCAGCTGCTAGTTGTCCTCCTAAAAAAGCTAACTTAGCCTCGGTCTTAATTTTTAAAATATCTTTAATAGCCGACCAAGTATTAGGTATTAATAATAAAAATAAGGCAAAAATAAAAGCGGCTATCCTAATCCATAACAAACCAGAAATAAAATCCATGGCCATAAAAGATTGTTTGCTGGCAACATAAAACATAGCAAAACTCAAAGCTGAAAATAAAGAAATTAGTTGAACATCTCTATTTATACCACCTCGCCCGCCCACCATTAAAAAACCACCAATAACTAATAAAATAAAAGCAATAAATTGAGACCAGGACAACTTATCATCAATTAAAAAATAGGAAATTAACAAAACAAAAACCGGGCTCCAAGCGCCAATAAAAGGAGTGATACGAGAGGCTTCGCTTCTTTGCAAAGCAGTAAACATCGACCACAAAGCTAAAACAAAAAATAAACCGGCTGTCATACTCCAGGCCCAACCTATTACCGTGGGTTTAACCAAACCTAAAGGCGCTAGTACAAAAGCTGTCAAACCCAAGGTACAAATGACCACCACATAAGATACCGGCCGTTTAATTTGTTTAGTATAAAACAAAGACTTATCTACCAAAATGGCAATAGCATTCAAGGAATACGCAACGACTGTCCAAATAAGCCACATAATAACTTAAGAAAAAAGTTGTAAGCCAATAAACAATAAATAAATGACTAATAAAACAATCCCCTCTTTAACTGACAAAACCGCTTTGGTTCTAATGAAAATATTAAATAATAATATTAAGGTAAATAAGAAAACTGCAACTAATAAAATAACGCCACGATCGCTCAACCAATAAGTGCTACCAATGCCCACCACTCCAATAATCAAGGTATTGGCTGCCGCGCTGCCTAGCAGATCGCCTAAAACTAATTTTTGGGCGCCAATTTTTCTGGCTTTAATAACTAAGCTTATTTCCGGTAAATTAGTACCAATCCCTAAAACTAAAACGCCCAAAATAATTGGAGCGACTCCTAGTTGTTGAGCAATGTCAACGCTGATTTGCACAATATAATGAGATGTTACCAGCAGAGCAATTAATCCTAAACCGCCACCAACAATTAAATGTGTTAAACCCCAACGCTTTTCCTCTAAAGTTCTCGATACCACCTCTGCTCGATAGCGATAAAGATAAAATAAATAAGATAAATACAAAGCTACTAATAGCCAACCCTCCAAATGAGAAAAATGGCCATCTAAAAGTAAAAAAACCGGCGCCGATATTAAGACGCTACCAATTATCAAATCACGGGATCTTAATGAATGGCTTAAAAAAATACCTCGCTGCACCACTGCTGCCAAACCCACAATTAACGACAATAATACTAAACTAGCGCCCAGCAAATTGCCAATAGATAAGCCAGGCGCTTTATCAATTAAAGAATTGATAGCTACTGAAAGCTCTGGCAAAGAAGTGGCAAAACCAATCACCACAAAACCCAAAACAAATTCTGAAATATTAAATCTCCTCCCTAGCCCAATAAAAGAACGAATTACCCAACCGGCGGAGTAACTTAAAACAAACAAGAGTAGTAACAATAAAATAATTTGATCCCACATAATCACTTGGTTTTAGAAAAACTTAAAGAACTTAAAAATTGTTCAAATTGCTCTATTGGCAATTCAGGATTTTGTTCTAAAACATAATACCGTTTATTTACTTCTTGATTTTTAATTACAGTAAGACGATGTTTTAAACTAATCCAACTGGGCATTTTTAATAAAATATCATCATTATCCCGAATGGTTACTTGATAATCAATACTAGCTTGACCAGCGTAAGTGCTATTCTTCTGTTCTAAAATCTCAAACCTTTCAGGAACCTGAAAATTATCAGCAGTCAATTGATAAATTATTACTTGCGACCGCTCTAAACCAGAGCCACCGCCTTGCAAGGAAAATAAATTAATTAATTTTTCTGACGGCCAATATTCCGCTTGCCAAAAAGCTGGATACTTAAATGATAATTTAAAATCAGCCATTGGCTCGACTGACGTAAATGTCAATTCTCCCAAAACCGAGGTCGGTAAATTATATTTTTGAAAAAAATCAGTAGGATTTAACCAATTAACCAACTGTTCAGGTTTAGATACCGCTACACTCAGATTAATATCACTACCCTGGTATATCCCAAAATGCAAATGACGCCGCTGATTATCAGTATCATAAGATCGATCAGCTCCCAGCATACCAATGATTTCCCCTTTGGTTACCTTATCACCAACATTTTTAGAAATGGAAGCTAAACGTAAATGACCATAGAATATCTTTAATTCATTTTGGTCAATTAAATGTTTAATTACCACCAAACCGCCGTAATTAGCTGTCCATTTTTTATAGATAATCTCGCCATCAGCCACGGAAGCTATAGGAATATCATCTTTCTGCGATTGATTAACCTCTACATCATCGCCAGTGTGGTACCCTTCTACCGGCTCGGTAACATATTGACCATATACTTGCTTTACACGTTTTTCGACATAACCAATTATAGGAAAAACCACTTGACTATTATCTAATTCACTTTCTGCCACTATTTCTTGCGCGGTTACCCCTAAGCTATTTTTATCAACCTTTTTTGTTACTGACGATTTATGACAAGCCACTCCCAGGAGTAAAGGAACAACTATAATAACTATTAAATTAGATATTTTAAACCATTTTTTTGTGTTAAAAAACATAACCTAGCTTATCAGCTAAAATATTTCCTCTTTTTTTTCCCGCAAAAAAGCAAACCATTTATCTAAAAATTTAAGAATTACTTTAAAGGGCAATTCAATAAAAAAATCTAATAACACTACAAAAATATTTATCCTATCAAAAGTATTAGATAACCATCTGCCAAACCAAACCATCGGTAGACTGATTACATCTAAAATAAAAGTAAAAATATTGGTTTTACCTGGAACTACTTTTAGAGCATTTACTTGTTGTCTTAGACTAACGCCAAAAAAACTAACTAAACTCACAAAGAAAACAAATAAAGCGCCACTTAACGCATTGAATTCTAATTTATATAGAACAAAAACAATCAAACCAAACGAAGCAACAAAAGTCACTATAGAAAGAATAATAAAACCTACTCTAGCTAACCACAATGAAGTAGGTTTACGGAGCAAAGGACTTTTTAAAAAAACCTGTTCTTCGGAACCATATAAAATCTCCTTTATACCCTTCACTAATTTCTCCATACTTTGTTTTCCTGGCGAAGTAATAAATAAAGTTATTAATAACATTAATAGTGGTGGAATGAATAAATTAATAAGCAAGGCTAACTTGTTAATTGACCCTAAAACATATTTTTCATAAGGTAATTCAATAATAATTGCTAACAACATTTTAGTAAGGAAAATATAAGCCATGGCGTGCAAACCTTTACGCCTAATTTTTGCTCTTAATTTAGTATAATAATCACTGTAGGATTCTTGAGTTTGCCTAAACATTCTCTCTGGACTAGTTAATAATTCACCTATATTTTGATAACCATGACTCCTAATAATACTTCTTAAAACAATAAATGGCACTAAGGCTTTCCTGATAATAGATTGAAACCGAGAAGCTAAGGGGTAAGACAGTTGTTTTTGAATATTATGATAAAGCTGCAACCACCGATTTACTGACGAAATAATATCTACCGAACCAGCGGTAAACCAATCCATAAAAAGATGTTTAGCTAAATAATAAGATAAAATATCAAGATCAGCTTTTTCTAAAATACGCTGAATAGCTATTACTAGTTGACGCCGGTAAACTTGATCATTGGACTCGCGACTGATTTGTCTAAATACTGGATGCAATAACTTATAAGCATAAGAAGTTAAAGGGTGTCTGATATGATCATCTACTAACGAGTGTTCAATTTCTACGGCTTCCACGCCTAAAAGCCACTTACGTATATCCGAAGTAAACGCCTCTTGATTTTTTAGCTCTTGTATTAACTCGCGATATTTACGAATCAATTTAGCCAGCTCATCTACTTTGGTGGTGGCTACAGTATTATTAGGCAAATAACGTGATAATACCAACTCACGCAATAAATCCTGAGCATTAGTTTGATCATTAACTACGCCGCTTAACATAGCCCGTTGTCTTAATAAACGCTTAATAGCATTCTTTCTTAACAAGACATCGTCTTTATAATCAACCAGGTTACGAAGTTTCTCGTAAGCAAAAGCGGCAAAACCTACAAATTCATTTACCTGTAATTTGTGTTTAGGCTCTTCTTGTTCTTGTTCTTTTTGCCAAGCCAATTCCAAACTCGCTAGAAAATCCATAGCTTCCTCCCGTAAAATCGCTTTGAGCATAAAAATTAAATAAAAGTATTATAAAAGGCCTATTAAATAATTCTTAAAGAGTAATTAGGCCACAAAATAATTCTAGCAGAAAATGAATAAAAAATAAAGACCTTAAATACCTGTTTAAGTATCTCTTACTGACATATCAAAGCGTAGATTATTACTATTTAATTCTAATCCCTCGTCCATAAATTATTCCTTGGGCTAATTTTTGATAAGCTGATGATAAAATTCTCTGAAAAGTACTTTGTGAAGTTTTCATTTTATAAGCCGCTGCTGTTTGTTCTAATCCTAAGATATTTTTTAAACGAATAGCTTCGGCCTCCTCACGGCTTAACTCCACCATATTTAAAAAATCAATACGTCTGCCGTAAGGAGCAAAAATTGTTATGCGTGGCGAAAATTGTATGCGTCGCCATTTTCTTGGCCTAGCCATAGGTTTATTTTATTTTTATCTTGGTTTATCTAACTAATGTGCGGTTTTAAGACTGTAATTTTTTTTACCCTTGGGGCTGCGCCAAAAAATCGAACTATCAATCGGCTGAATAACCCTCCGGCTAACTGATATTTCACTAACAGCTTCGTTATTAACTCGCCCGCTAATAAAATTACGCTTAAAGTTGTTATTACTATTATAAAAAGAAAAACTACGAAACCTAATGCTATTAATATATGACATATACTTCCCCTCCCCCCTGTGGATAATTAAGTGTTACTATTATGAATATATACCCAAAACGATTTTTTGTCAAATCCGAAATAAAACAAATAAAAAACCGTTCCTACTCTATTAAATAGATAAAGAACGGCTCTACTGTTTTTTTAATTTAGTTATGGGTATGGCATAAGTACTAAGAGATGGTTACAAAACTCATTTAGTTAGCTTTTTAAGGTAATGCTTGATAAATG
>CAZGYI010000026.1:0-12102 GCA_964530635.1 uncultured Gammaproteobacteria bacterium
GGCGCTTTGGCTGGGCCAATTGTGGCGGCGGCGGTTGTTTTTTCGCCTAGTATTTTGCAATCCAGAGACTTTTGGATTGAACAAGTTAGAGATTCCAAGAAATTGACACCCGTTAAACGTGAATTATTGTTTAAAAAAATTATTAGAGCAGCAGAATTCTGGAGCGTTGCTCGGGTTGATAACAAAAAAATTGATCAACAGGGAATTCAAAAAGTAAATATTAAAGTAATTAATCAGGCGGCGGCGAAATTGGCAATCCAACCAGAATATTTGTTAGTAGATTTTGTAGCTGGTTTTAAATCAAAATTGCCATTTGTTTGTGTGGTTCGTGGGGATAGTAAAATTTTTTCTATTGCTTGCGCTTCCATAATCGCCAAAGTTCATCGAGACAGATTGATGAGAGGATATCACAAGAAATATCCAAAATATGGTTTTTTAAAACATAAAGGTTATGGGACACTAGAGCATCGCCAGGCAACAAGAAAACACGGGATTTGTCCGATTCATAGGAAAAGTTTTAGGTTAGGATAATTTTTTATTTTATTTTCCGTTAGGGGTAGAGAACTTAGAATTGCGAAGGTCGTCCTTTACCCCTAACAACCCCACTCCTGCCACGCTTTTTAAAACGCCTGGTAAGTCCAAACAAAGCCGCTATGCTAAACGACCAACACTCGCGGCTTTTTGTTGACTCGCCTAGGCGTTTTTATTTAATAACCCCTGCCACTATCGCGGAGGTTTGAAAGCAGAGCGGAAGTTGGGAGCGTAAGGCGCGAGCGTGCCTCTGCCCTTGCTGCATAGCGAGCGCCAGCGACCCAACGAGCACTGTTCAAACCGTAGCGCCTGAGTGGTGCTTCTTGTGCTACTTCTTTTAAAGAAGTAGCAAAAAGAATTACTTCTAGTCCCTAGTAATTTAGTGCTATAATATAAATATGTTAAGTAAATTAGTGCCAGCTAAGCTTCTTAATCCCCAGGAATTATTGGAAAAACAACTGGAGGTTAAATTTGGTAATTTTGTAGGAGATTTAGGGTGCGGTGGCGCTGGCTACTTTACTATTCCAGTTGCTAAAATTGTTGGTAGTCGCGGTAAGGTTTATGCTGTGGATATTTTAAAGACGGCTTTAGAAGGAGTCAAAAGTAAAGCCAAATTGGAAAATATTTTAAATATTGAAACTATTTGGTCGGATTTAGAAAAAGTAGGGGTGACTAAAATTACGCCTGATACTTTAGATAGCGCTTTATTAATAAATATTTTATTTCAATCAAGAAACAATGTGGCATTATTAGATGAAGCTAAAAGAATACTTAAAGTGGGCGGAAAGTTATTAGTAGTTGATTGGAAAGTAGAGCCCACACCTTTTGGCCCGCCAGTTACCGATCGAGTAACTCCGGAAAAAGTACGTGAGTTTGCCAAGGGATTAAATTTAAAGGAAGAAAAGTTTTTTGCGGCCGGACCTTATCATTATGGTTTTGTTTTTGTGAAATAATTTATGTGGGAATGGTTTAAAATGTTTTTTACTTGGTCGCGTCTATTTTCTTCTTATGCTCCTAAGTTTCAGGATCATACTTTTAAAATTATTATTGGAGTAATTATTGGTTTAGTGGTGGTAGGAATTATTTTTAAAATTATTGCCGCCTTAGTTAAAGTGGTGCCGATAAAAAAATTATATCGTCGACTGGGTACTTTATTTATTACCAGCGGCGCACTTTATAGTATTAGTTTATTTTTTACTCAAACCTCTACCCCAATGTTAGGAGCGCGTTGGTGGTTTGCGTTGTGGACCTTGGTGGCTGTTATTTGGTTGGTTTATATTTTACGCTATGCTATCTGGCGTTTGCCTAAAGAAATTGCTCAAGGAAAAGAAAGACAACAATTTGAAAAATATCTTCCTAAAAAATCTTAATTTTAGTAAAGGCGAATCTTGGTGTTAAAGTTTTGTTTTTTTGATTTAAAGTCAGATTTAGAGACCTATGATTAATTATGCCTCACCAGCGACAACAATTAGGCAAACAAGGCGAGGATTTGGCAGCTTTCTATTTAGAACAGCAGGGATTGGTTATTATTGATAAAAATTATCATTTTAGCCGATATGCTGAAATTGATTTGGTGGCTCGCGATAAAAATGAAATCGTTTTTGTGGAGGTTAAAACTAGGCGTAGTTTAGGGCAGGGATATCCCGAGTCGGCAGTCACGCCGATTAAACAGAAAAAAATTAAGCAAGCAGCGGAAAGCTATTTATTAGCCCATCCACAACTGGGAAGCAATTATCGTTTTGATGTGGTAGCTATTTATTTTATTGGTGATGGTAATTATCAGATAAAACATTTTTGTAATATTATTTGATTTTGGCATAAAGTTATAATAGAGGTAAATATAAATAAAAAAGATAAAATAATTTTCTTTAAAATTTGATAAAAGAGGTATAGTATGAAAATCTTGTTAGTTTACCCAGAATATCCTGTTACTTTCTGGAGTTTTAAACATGTTTTAAAATTTGTGGGAAAAAAGGCAGCTTTTCCGCCGCTGGGTTTACTAACAGTAGCGGCAATGTTGCCCCAGAATTGGGAAATAAAGTTAATAGATCTCAATGTTGGTCCTTTGTTAGACAAAGATATTAAGTGGGCAGATATGATTTTTATCAGCGCCATGATGATACAAAAATTAAGCGCCCAAGAGGTAATTAATCGTTGTAATAATTTTCACAAAGTTATTGTGGTTGGTGGTCCGGCCTTTACTGCTGAACCGGAAAAATATAGCGGCGTAACCCATTTTGTTTTAGGTGAAGCTGAGATTACTTTGCCAATATTTTTGGATGATTTAAAGCAAGGTTCAACCAGGGCTAAATATGAGCAACCCCCGGGGGTATGGGCTGATGTTACCAAAATACCAGTACCAATATGGTCATTAATAAATTTTAATGATTATACTAGTATGACTCTTCAATTTGAACGTGGTTGTCCTTTGGGTGGCGGCGATAATAATGCTTGTGAATTTTGTGATATTTATATTTTATTTGGCACTAAAGTTCGAGCCAAAACAGCCTCTCAGATGATTAAAGAATTTGAATCATTATATCAAGCTGGTTGGCGAGGGACTATATTTTTGGCAGATGACAATTCTATTGGTCATAAATATAAATTTAGGGAAATGTTACTGAAATTAATTATTTGGCAGCAAATACATCATTATCCTTTTCGTTTAATAACTGAAGTTAGTATTAATTTAGCAGATGAGGATGAGTTGATGGAACTAATGGTTAAAGCTAATTTCGAAGGAGTATTTATTGGCATTGAAAGCAATGATCAAGCTAGTTTAGAAAGCTTTGGCAAGGTGGTTAATCTTAAATTTAATCTAGAAGAAGCGGTGTTAAAAATTTTAGATAGCGGCCTTGAGGTAATGGGAGGGTTTATGATTGGTTCAGATGGTGATCCGAATGATATTTTTGACAAGCAGATTGCCTATATTAAGAAGACGGGAATCGTAACGGCTATGGTGGGGTTATTAATTGCTTTGCCGCGAACCAATTTATGGCATCGGCTTATAAGAGAAGGAAGATTACTAGGTGACACCAATGGAGATAATGTAAGTATTGATTTAAATTTTATTCCCAAAATGAATCGGGAATTGTTGTTGGCTGGTTACTGTAGAGTGTTGGAAACTATTTATTCAAAAAAAGAGTATTTTAAACGCATTGATACTTTTTTAAAATATTGTCGATCTAAAACCAAAAGTCATCTTTCCTGGGGAGATATTAGGTCAGTGCTGTTAAGTTTTTGGCATCTTGGTTTAGCTTCTTCGGCCCGATGGTATTTTTGGAAATTATTAATAAAGACCAGCCTAACTGATTTTCGTTCTTTACCGCGCGCTATTACCATGGCGGTTTATTGGCTGCATTTTTCCAAGATTGCGGCTGCTATAAAAAATTAAGTAGAAGGCGAGTAATATTTATCTGGATAGATAACATACTTGCCTTTTTTAATTTACTCTTGACCATCCTTCGCGACAAGCCACCATGTTTAGCATTGGGGAAGGATAGCGAGGCGAGTCAAACTGACCCAAGAAAAGGGATAAATACTTCGGAAGAGTCAACTCCCTGTAGCCAGAAGGGCAAAGGATAAATATATATACCAGCCTCACCGCTTGCCAGTGGGGTATACCTTGGGGTTGACATTTTTTATATAGGAATTATACTTTCTAATAGACTAGTATTTTTATACTAGTTATTTTTTATGAATAAAATCTAATCTATGAAACAAGCATCACCAATCCAACAAGCAATTGAACAAATTTGTGAGGAAAAAAATATCCCTTTTGAGGCGGTAATTGAAACCATTGAACAAGCATTAGCTGCGGCTTATCGTAAGGATTTTGGGCAGAAAAATGAAAATATTAAAGTGACTTTTGACCCCGCTACTGCCACTTCGCGAGTGTTTGACGTCAAAACAGTAGTGGATGGACCAGCCGAAGGCGAAGAGACTATTAATGAGAAAAAAGAGATTTTATTAAGTGAGGTGATTAAAGTAAAACCTGATGCTAAAGTAGGTGAGGAAATTAGAACTGAACTAGCTGTGCCAGCTGATTATGGCAGGATGGCTGCGCAAACAGCTAAACAAGTTATTATTCAAAGATTGCGTGAGGCAGAACGCGATGTGGTATTTTCTGAATATAAATCCAAAGAAGGGCAAGTAATTCCCGCTACTGTGCAACGTATTGAAGGGCGGACAGTATTTATTAATCTAGGTCATACCGTGGCAGTGATGCCCTATTCTGAACAAGTTTCGCGCGAGCGTTATTCTACTGGTCAAAGGTTGCGGGTTTATTTGGTTTCGGTAAATACAGCTGCTAAAGGACCGGAAGTGTTGGTGTCGCGGGCGCATCCGGAAATTGTTAGACAATTATTTACTTTAGAAGTGCCGGAGATTGCCTCGGGTGCTGTAGAGATAAAAGCTATTGCTCGGGAAGCTGGTAGTCGTACTAAAATTGCCGTATTTGCTAAAGATGAAAGTATTGATCCAATTGGTTCTTGTGTGGGGCAACGAGGCACTAGAGTGCAAACAGTAATCAATGAACTGGGTGGAGAAAAAATTGATATAATTGCCTGGAGCGCTGACATTGTGAAATTTATTATAGCTTCGTTATCACCAGCCAAAGTTCAGAACGTAACACTTAATGAAGAGGAACATTCGGCCAAAATAGAGGTGGCGGACGATCAATTAAGTTTAGCAATTGGACGAGGCGGACAAAATGTTAGGTTGGCTGTAAAATTAACTGGTTGGAAAATAGATATTGCAGGTAGTGGTGGCCAGGAAATAAAGATAGCCGAGGAAATCGGCGAACTTAATCAAGTTAAGATTGAAGAAAATAGTGAAATTAAAGACAATCAGAAAGAAGTTGCTGATAAAGCAGCCGAACCAGATACAACAATAACCGAGACGGTTGTGGAAGAAAAAAAGTTTCAGAGAAATAGCCTATTGTTGATAATTAAATATCTTTTACTAATTACTAATAATTAATTTTAATAATATGAATAACGCAGTTATCTTCGCTATAATCTCTTCAGCCGTAGTGATTATTTATGGTTTGTTCTTGGCGCGTTGGATTTTAAAATTACCAGCTGGTTCAGAGCGGATGCAGGAAATTGCCAAAGCGATTCAGCAGGGCGCTCGGGCTTATTTAAATCGTCAGTATCGGACCGTGGGAATAATTGCTATGGTTTTATTTTTAGTTTTAGGATTTGGTTGGAATTGGCTAACTGCTCTAGCTTTTTTAATAGGAGCAATGCTTTCAGCCTTGGCTGGTTTTATTGGTATGAATATTTCTGTTAGGGCCAATGTTAGGACAACTGAAGCAGCTAAGAGCGGCTTAGCTCGAGCGTTGCAAGTGGCAGTTAGAGGTGGAGCAGTAACTGGTTTATTGGTAGTGGGTTTAGGGCTTTTAGGTGTGAGTGGTTTTTTTGCCTTAACTCAAGCTTGGGGAGAAGATATAGTAGGAGCGATGCGGGCTTTAATTGGTTTGGGTTTTGGCGGCAGTTTAATTTCTGTGTTTGCTAGATTAGGCGGGGGTATTTATACCAAAGCTGCTGATGTTGGGGCAGATTTAGTTGGCAAAGTAGAAGCAGGTATTCCCGAGGATGACCCGCGGAATCCAGCAGTTATTGCTGATAATGTAGGAGATAACGTAGGTGATTGTGCAGGCATGGCCGCTGACTTATTTGAAACTTATGCTGTGACTACAGTAGCTGCTATGTTGCTTGGTTCATTAGTATTTAAGAATTTTGACCAAGCAGTATTTTATCCTTTGATCTTAGGTGGAATTTCGGTTTTGGCATCTATTTTAGGCACTTGGGTAATTCGTTTAGGAAGCAAGCAGAATATTATGGGTGCTTTATACAAGGGGTTAGTAACTAGCGGTATTTTGGCAGCTATTGGTTTTTATTTTGTTTCTCAAAAGTTTATGGCTGGCAACGGTCTTTATTCTACTATGAACATTTTTTTAAGCGCTCTGGTTGGTCTGCTGGTTACTTTGTTATTAGTGATTATCACTGAATATTACACTTCTACCAAATTTGCACCAGTTAAATCAATTGCCCAATCTTCGGAGACCGGCCACGGCACTAATATTATCAGAGGACTGGCTGTATCAATGAAAGCAACCGCTTGGCCGGTGATAGTAATTATTGCGGGAATTTTAACAGCTTATAGTTTAGCAGAGCTTTATGGTGTGGCTATTGCCGCCATGAGTATGTTATCTTTGACCGGAATTATTGTAGCCATTGATGCTTATGGGCCAATTACTGATAATGCCGGTGGTATTGCTGAAATGGCAGAACTGGATGAATCAGTAAGAAAAATTACGGATCCTTTAGATGCGGTAGGTAACACCACTAAGGCAGTGACTAAAGGTTATGCTATTGGCTCGGCTGGGTTAGCAGCTTTGGTATTGTTTGCGGCTTATGTGCAGGAGTTTGCTGGCCATGGTATTCAGGTACAATTTGAACTTAGCGATCCTTATTTATTAGTGGGTTTGTTTATTGGCGGTTTACTGCCGTATTGGTTTGGAGCGTTGGCTATGGAGGCAGTTGGCAAGGCCGCTGCTAGCGTGGTTAAAGAAGTCAGGCGTCAATTTCACGAGATTAAGGGAATTATGGAGGGCGTAGCCAAGCCTGATTATGGACAGGCAGTAGATATTGTTACCCGCGGCGCTTTAAAACAAATGATTGTACCAGCTTTAATTCCGGTGTTAGCGCCGATTGTTGTTTGTTTGATTGGTTTTTTTATTTTTCAAGAAGCGGCGGTAGCTCGAATAATGTTGGGCGGAGTTTTGGTTGGTAGTATTATTACGGGAATGTTTTTAGCTTTGTCTATGACTTCAGGCGGCGCTGCTTGGGATAACGCTAAAAAATATATTGAAGCGGGAAATTATGGCGGCAAAGGATCATTTGCTCATCAGGCAGCGGTTACTGGCGATATCGTGGGGGATCCTTATAAAGATACAGCTGGTCCAGCTATGAACCCGATGATTAAAGTTTTGAACGTAGTGGCTTTATTATTAATCGCCTTTTTACTTTAATGAAGACCATTAGTGCATCGTCTCGCCCTGTGTGCGAGCCTGCTTTAGTAGAAAATTTATCCGGGGTGATTAAGGTTTTGAATGGGGTGGTTTTGTTGTTGCCGGCATTTTTATTGTAATTATCATTGATTGCATGGAAATTAATTCTAACAAACAAGCCGGCGGTTTATTAATATTAAAATTTATTTTAACTCCAGCTGAACACGAGGCTATTAAAATGCAGGCCGCTATAAATTTATCAAATAGCCATAACATCTCGGGTTTTCGGCAGGGCAAAGCACCATACGAAGTAGTTAAAAAACATTTGGGCGAAACAGCAGTATTAGACGAAGAATTAATGCTGGCAGTTAAAAAATATTATTTGCCTTATTTGCAGGATAATAATATCGAAGTAGTTGGTCGACCAGAAATTAAATTATTAACACCCCAACCTTTGGTTTTTGAGGTGATTTCTCCCCTGCTGCCGGAGGTAAAACTTGGTTCCTGGGAGAAAATAAAAATTAATCGCCCGACAATTTCAGTTACTGATGATCAGGTAACTACTTTATTAAACCAACTGCGAGAAAGCAGAGCTAGCGAGGCTTTGGCAGATAAACCAGTGACTGATAATGATCGAGTGGTGCTGGATTTTCAAGTGTCAGTAGACGGAGTAGCTATTGAAGGCGGGCAGGCAAATGACTATTCAGTGATTATTGGCAGAAAACAATTGGTACCTGGTTTTGAAGAAAATTTATTAGGTTTAAAAGCTGGTAGTAGTAAAAATTTTTCCTTAAAGTTTCCTGCAGATTATCATAAAAATTTAGCTGGCAAGACCGGCCAAGTAGCCGCCAAGATTAAAGCAATTTATGCGCGTAATATTCCTGAAGCTTCAGATGATTTTGCCAAAATAGTTGGTAAATTTTCTTCGCTAGCTGATTTGCGGGAAAAATTAAAGAAAAATTTATTACAGGAGGTTGAGCAGGAGAGGGAGATAAAGATAGAAAAAGAGATGTTTGATAAAATGTTAGTCTTGGCTAAGTTTTCCGATATCCCCGAAGTTTTAATTTTAAATGAAGTAGAACAAATGATACATGAATTTTCTCATTCCATTTCTGCGCAAGGAATTAATTTTGTTGAGTATTTAAAATCCATTAATAAAACTAAGGAAGATTTGCAACGGGAATTTAAAGAGTCGGCTAGTAAAAGAGTAAAGGTGGCTTTACTGGTTCAGGAAATAGGGAAAAGTAATAATTTATCAATTGATGATAATGAGGTAGAGGAAGAGATTAGTAAAATATTAGACCACTATAGTCATGATGAGAATATGAAGAAAAAGATTGATACAGCTGATTATCGAGAGCGGATAAGAAGTATTTTAACTAATCAAAAAGTAGTAAATTGGTTGAAGAATAGATTAGTAAAAAATCAATAAGTAGCAAATTTTGGGAGTTAATATTAGACTATATAGCACTTGGCTCTTCTTCGCGACAAACTCCACTGCTTGCTATTGGGGAACCTTTGAGCTTGAGCACTTGACAAAAATGTTAGTTTTTATTAAGTTTGTTATAATTAAACCAGAAAAGTAAAACAAAATAATTCACTAAAAAATTCACAAATAAAAAGGAGGTCGTGATGAAAACGATCTTTAACATTTTAATGTTGCTGTTAATCGTAACTACTGCCTTTCCCCAATCCGGTTGGGTGGAACAAACTGTTAGTAATGCTTATGGTGGTCTTAATGATATTTATTTTATCAATAAAGATATGGGATGGATTATAGGCGAATATGGTAATATTTTTCATACTACCAATGGAGGGGAAAACTGGATTAGCCAAAAGTTAAGCTCTGGTTATTATAGTTATTATGCAATTCATTTTGTTGATGCCCAAAAAGGTTGGGCTGTTGGCAATGGTGGATCTTTAATAACAACAACTAATGGAGGAAAAAGTTGGGACCGTCGGCAATTATATAGTTCCGATGCTTGTTTTAATGATATATATTTTACCGATGCTAATCATGGATTTTTGGTAGGTGGTAAAAGTCAGGATCCCAGATCTTCCCCGTTATTTGCCAGAACGGTGGATAAGGGGCAGACATGGCAATTTATTAAACCAGATACTAGTCTTTCAGGAAGCATGTTCTGTATTGCTTTTAGTGATTCCAATAATGGATTCGCTGGCGGCTATGGGAAAATCTATAGAACGACAGATGCAGGCGCTTCTTGGCGGTATTTCGATCGTTTGATTGCAGCTATTGGACAATCTATTGAGTTTAGTAATGACAATAACGGTATTATAGTCGGATCTTCTTATTCCACTTATTATGGTTATGTTTTATATTCAACTAATGGTGGAAATTCATGGTGGAGTACATTACAGATTCCGATGTATTTAGCTAAATTATATAGCGTATCGTTTGTTAGTAATCAAGTCACTACAGCAGTTGGTGATAGTGGAGTAATCATACGTTCTATGGACGGTGGAAAAAGTTGGGTTCGTCAACAATTTGATTATAATCTTAAATTAAGATGTGTCGAATTTGTTGATAACAATGTTGGTTGGATAGTATCTACAGAAGATGGCGATGGGGGTCTTGTTGGTAGAGTATTTAAGACCACCACCGGCGGTGAAGTTATGGGTATAAGCGACAAGATTAATTGGACTAATCAACTTCTCTTAAGACAAAATTATCCCAACCCCTTTAATCCAACCACTACTATTAGTTATTCACTTCCCACCACCCAGTTGGTAAATTTGGAAATTTATAATCTGTTGGGCAATAAAGTAGCCACTTTAGTAAATGAGAAAAAATCCCCTGGGGATTATCAAGTTGTCTGGCAAGCTGACCAGTATTCCTCTGGATTGTATTTTTATCGTTTGGCTACTGGCGACTTAACTCTAGTGAGAAAAATGGTTCTTCTGAAATAGAACCATAATCTTAGTTCTTTGTAAGCGTTATTTCTGAAAATTCGGAAGTAACGCTTTTTTATTTAAGCGATTTCAGTTAATCTTAAAGTAGTATGTTATTTGGTTCTCATATTTCAGCAGTTGGCGGAGTGGAAAAAGCGCCCCAGCGCGCAGCCCAGGTGGGTTGTGAGATTTTTCAGTTTTTTTCTCGTCCTCCTCAAGGGGGTCCAGCTGCTAAATTAACCCCAATTCAAATTCAGCAATTTAAAGATAATTGCCGCAAGTTTAAACAGGCAGAAAGTTACATCCATACTCCCTATTATATTAATTTTGCCTCAACTGTTCCACGGATTCGTTATGGTTCAATTGCTGTGGTACGTGAAGAATTAGAGCGTGGAGCTTTATTAGAGTGTAAATATGTAATGACACATTTGGGTTCTACTAAATTGGCCGGTCCAAAACTTGGTTTCCATAAAACCTGGCGATCTATTCAGCGGGTCTTAGATGGTTACAAAGGTAGTTGTCAGTTGTTGTTGGAAATATCATCAGGCGCTGGGGATTTAGTTGGCAGTACTTTTGCAGAGTTAAGAGATTTAATTAAGAATATTGAAAGTGTGATTAAATATAAAAATAAAGTCGGTATTTGTTTAGATACTTGTCATATGTTTGCTGCTGGTTATGATTTAGGGACAGCTGCAGCTGTTAAAAAAACTTTAGATGAATTCGGTAAAAAAGTTGGATTTAAATATTTAAAATTAATGCATGTAAATGATTCCAGAGGCGAGTTGGGTGATAAAAAAGATAGGCACGAACATTTGGGTAAAGGTAAAATTGGCTTGGAGGGTTTTAAAGCCTTGGTTCTAGATCTAAGATTAAAAAAAATAAATTTTGTTTTAGAAACACCGAAAGATAACCCCAAAGATGATGTGAGGAATCTGGATATTTTAAAGAGGTTTAGAGGTGATTAATTACTGAATTCTCGTCCGGGGCGGGTAAAAATTCATGAATTGAAAAAACACCATTTTAGTAAGTGTGGTGTTTTTGGTGCAGTATTCTTAAAGTAGTCAGAACGCGTTTCGCCCCGCCAGGGCGGGGTGAGGAAATCCCCCTGCGAAAACAATCCGAAAATGCGGCGGAGTCGCACCGATAACAATTTCCAATTTTTCTTTGGCAGCAAATTCTTTAGCAAAAGAATTACCTAAACACTGGGGGTTGTCTCAATCTTTCGAGCCGCCCGAAATAAAATCATTGAGGTTAAAATATACAGAGGTATGAATAATAAAACTCCAATAATTGACAAAATAACCGAGAGCAAACTTGCTCCTGTGATAATTACTACAACGCCCGCGCCAGTAGCGAGAGAACCAAACTGGGGTTTTAGTTCTAACAAAGCAAATCCAAATAGAATGTTTACTCCTCCAAGAACCACTAAGATCAAAATTTGGATTAATATATTATCTAGGGTTGGTGAGATTAAAGTTAAAACTGAATAACTGTAATACACTATGGAAAAAACTATTAAAATATATGACGAAGTTTTCAGTAGATTGTTTTGGTATTTTTCGGCAACCAACTTAAAACCATGAATAAAGATAATGAGATGGTTACAAAACTCATTTAGTTAGCTTTTTAAGGTAATGCTTGATAAA
>CAZGYI010000027.1:0-11109 GCA_964530635.1 uncultured Gammaproteobacteria bacterium
GATGAATTAACAATATTTTTTTATTGCTTAAATAAAAAAACAGCAATTTACCGCGCCGTTCTAATTTTGTTATACTAACGCTCCCAGCTATCCGGCCAAACTTTTTAATATTTTTTTTATCTCTAATCTCAACTCTCTTTATTACCAACCCTAACAATAAACGACTTAGATCACGTCTTATAGTTTCTACTTCGGGTAATTCCGGCATGAAATAATTTAAAATGAAAAAACTAAAAATTAAAATTAATTTAGTTTAGTTATTTTTACATTTTAATTTGTCATTTTTCATTTTGATTTTTACATTTTGAATTTTATAATAGGCTCAAACCCGTCATTTCCGGCGGCTTGGGAATATTTAATAAATAAAGAACAGTTGGCGCTATATCAGCAATCATACCCGCTGACCTTAATTGGCTTAAATCATCAGTAATTGGCGAGGCGGCTGCTGCTTTTTGCTCTAGGGCGCTAGAAACAATTATCAAAGGAACAGGATTAGCGCTATGTTCTTTATCAATAGTTCCGGTCTGTAGATTAATTAATCCCTCGGCATTTCCATGGTCAGCAGTAATTAATAACACGCCCCCCACCTCTAAAACTGCCGCCACTACTTCACCTAATGCTTCATCAATAAATTCTATAGCTTTAATGGTCGCTGGTAAATTTCCCGTATGCCCCACCATATCAGCATTGGCAAAATTAGCAACATAAAAACCATATGAATTATCCCGAATTTCCTGTGTTAATTTTCTCACAATACCGCGAATAGACATCGCTGGCTTTTGATCATAAGAAGAAACCGTAGGTGAGGGTATTAAAATATGTTCCTCTCCTTCATAAACTTTTTCTCTTCCGCCATTAAAGAAGTAAGTTACATGCGCATATTTTTCTGTTTCAGCAATATGCAACTGTCTAATACTAGCTTGCGACACCGCCATAGCTAATGGCTTGTCTACTGCTTCCGGAGGAAAAGCCACTTCTACGGAGAGATCCTTTTCATATTCAGTCATTGTAACAAAAAATAAATTTGTCAGATATTCTCGTTTAAATTTATCAAATTTTTTTATAACTAAGCTTTGAGTTAATTGTCTGGCGCGGTCGGACCTAAAATTAAAAAAGATTACTGAATCATCAGATAATATTTTGGCGGTTGGTTTGCCGTCGCTAGTGATTACTGTAGGAGGGATTTCTTCATCATAAATTTTTTGTTCATAATAATCCTTTATCGCCAATGCTGATTTGATATTTTTATTCCCCTCACCCTGGGTTAGAACTTGATAATATTTTTCAATCCGATCCCAATGATTGTCTCGGTCCATGGCATAATAACGTCCACTAATGGTGGCTATTTTTCCTAAACCAAGTTTATTTATAGTATTTTCTAAATCTTCCACAAAACCTAATCCGCTATTAAAAGGAGTATCTCGACCATCTAAAATAGCGTGTATATAGACTTTGATCACTTTTTGCTCTTTAGCTAACTCCAATAAAGCATATAAATGTTCACTATAACTATGCACACCTCCAGGACTAACCAAACCAATCAAATGTAATTGGCTATTTTTTTCTTTTACCTGATTGCAAGCCTTAATAAAAGCCTGATTATTAAAAAAACTTTTATCAGAAATTGCCTTATTAATCCTGGGTAAATCTTGAAACAATATTTTTCCTGCGCCTAAGGTTAAATGTCCTACTTCGCTGTTTCCCATCTCACCCCAGGGCAAACCAGCTGCTTCACCAGCAGCTTGTAAAGAAAAAGTTGGATAAGTACTAATTAATTTTTTAAATACCGGTGTCCTGGCTAAAGTAATGGCGTTACCACGCGAAGGCGGAGCGATACCCCACCCGTCTAGAATTAATAAAACCACTGTTGGAACCTTTTCTGTCATATCTTTTTTGCTAATAAACTTTTTCCAGTCATCTCCACCGGCTGGTCAATTCCCAACCAACTTAATATAGTTGGCGCCACATCTGCTAACAAACCTTTGCTCCGATTAAATTTTTTATACTGTAACTCCTTATTAATTAAAATACAGGGTACTGGATAGATGGAATGGTCGGTATTAATTTCTCCAGTATTGGTATTTAATAATTCTTCAATATTTCCATGATCAGAAGTAATCAACAAACTGCCTCGCTGTTTGTTTAACTCTAAATATAATGACTTTAAACACTTATCTAAAATCTCCATCGCTTCAACACAAGCCCGGAAATTACCTGTATGCGCCACCATATCAGGGTTGGGAAAATTTAAAGTAATAAAGTGATATTGATGTTGCCGCAATTTCTTTAATACCGTAGCAGTAATTTTTGTAGCTGACATTCCTGGGGTCTTATCATAAGATGATACCGAGGGTGAAGGAATAATAATTCGCTCTTCTCCAACAACCGGTTGAGCATAGCCGCCGTTGAAGAAATAGGTTACATGAGCGTATTTTTCCATTTCTGAAATATATAGCTGACGGAATTTTTTTAAAACCATTGGTAAAGAATTTTTTATATCAATACTGGGAAAAGCTGTAGTAACACCACCCAAATCTGGTCCGAAATCGGTCATGGCAATAAATTTTAAATTCTTTAATACTTTACGGCGTTTAAAAACTCCCTGATTCTGCTGTTCAAACTTGGCCTGCACAAATGGTTTAGCCATCTGGCGAGTGCGATCTGACCTCAAATTAAAAAAAATCACAGCATCTTTATCTTTCACTAAACCAACCGGATGATGTTTTTCGTCCACTATTACAGTGGGGCTAATAAACTCATCACTTTCGCCGCGATTATAAGCATGGCGAATAGCAGTTTCAGAATCGCGGGCAATTAATCCCTCGCCCCGAATTAATAGATTATAAGTTTTTTCGGTTCTACTCCACTTTTTTTTACGATCCATGGCATAAAATCTGCCAACTATAGAAGCTATTAGCTCACCGTTGGAAAATCTCTTTTCCACCTCGTGTAAAAATTTTATAGCATCATATTTAGGAGAATCACGGCCATCGGTAAAAAAATGAATATACACTCTTTTTATTTGTTGCCGCTTGCAAAATTTTAGCAAAGCCTGAAAATGATCAGGGGAAGAATGTCCACTGTTATAATTAGATAATAAACCCATCAAATGTAACTGTGACTTATATTTTTTAACATGCTCAATAGCATCTAATAGTGCTGTATTTTTGAAAAAAGTTCCATCCCTGATACTTTGAGAAATAATTACCGAATCTTGCTTGACAATACGCCCAGCGCCTAAATTTAAATGTCCGGCCTCAGAATTGCCATCTTGTTTAGGTGGCAAACCAACACAACTTCCTGAAGCGCACAACTTGGCCTGCGGAAAATTTTTAAATGCCCAATTAATAAAAGGGGTTTTAGCATCCAGCAAGGGATTGACGTTTCTATCTTTTGTTCCAATTCCCCAACCATCTAAAATAGCCAGTACCAAAGGTGCATGATGAATAATTTTGTTATTAGCTTTAAGCATAGTTTAAAAGAAGAGGAAAAACCTCTTTTTTAATTATATAAAAAATCAGCCCAACAGACAATTTATCCTAGTACTTTTTCCTAGACTCCACAAACAAATACGGAGATTTTATTTACTTAATTCTGCTGCTATTTCCATCAAACGATTGTATTTGGCTACACGTTCGCCGCGCACGACAGAACCTGCCTTTAAATAATCAGCCTTAAGCGCTACTGCCAAATCAGCAATAAAAGAATCAGTAGTTTCGCCCGAACGATGCGACACCACTATTTTGTAACCAGCAGCTTGAGCAAATTTAGCAGTAGTGACAGTTTCTGAGACTGTGCCAATTTGATTCAATTTAATAACAATAGCGTCAGCCGCGTCTAATTCCACACCCATACGCAACCTATTAATATTAGTAACAAACAAATCATCTCCGACTAACTGGAATTTATTTTTAAATTTTTTAGTAAGCTTAACCCAACCGCTCCAGTCGTCTTCTTGTAAACCATCTTCTAAAGAAATTATTGGCCAACGATTAAACCAATCCTGATAAAGTTCAATTAAACCTTCGGCTGATAATCGTTGACCTTGAAAATTATACTTTCCTGTACTGTAAAATTCCGAAGCTGCTATATCTAACCCGATAGACACTTGTTTACCAGGCTCAAACCCGGCCTGATTTATTGCCTTAATCAGTAAATCAAATGGCTGATTATAAATTCTAAAATCTGGCGCATAGCCACCCTCGTTGCCCACATCAATATCTAATTTTTCTTTTTTAAAAATCTTTCCCAAAGCATGAAATACCTCCGAGCCAACGCGAACACATTCTTTAATATCTACCTGATGATTCACTGAATAAATTTGAGGAATGATCAGTATTTCTTGAATTTCTAAATTACTATCAGCATGACGGCCGCCATTAATTAAATTCATCATGGTATGGGGTAAGGGAAAATGATTACTGTTAATGGAAAAAGTCTGCCGAAGATATTTATACAATGGCAACTTCAAAACTAGACTGCCCGCCCGAGCACAAGCCAGAGAAACGCCTAAAATAGCATTAGCGCCTAAACGTTCTTTGTTTCTGGTACCGTCTACTTCAATCATTTTATTATCAAGTTCCAACTGTTTAGTAACATCCATCCCTTTTAATATCCGATTAATTTCTGTATTCACATTTTTTACTGCCTTCAATACACCCTTACCGTTGTAACGTTTTCTATCACCATCGCGCAACTCATGCGCTTCATGTTTACCAGTGGAAGCACCTGAAGGCACCGACGCTATAGCTTTAATTCCTCCCACCACCTCCACTGCAACCTCTACAGTTGGATCTCCACGGGAATCAAGAATCTCGCTAGCATTAACTTTTTTAATAGTATATTTTGACATACCAAGTTAAATTAATAAAGGTTCAAGTCCTGGTAATTTTTTGCCAACTAAATAATCAAGCATAGCTCCGCCAGCTAAAGATAAATAATCTACCCATAATTTATGTTGGTGAAAAAAATTAATAGTATCCCCCCCGCCAACTATCACAAAAGTTTTACCACGGGCACGGGCTGATACTAAACGAGCCAAAGACAATGTCCCGTGTGAATAAGTCTTTTGTTCCGCCAAACCCAAAGTTCCGGACCATAAAATAATCTTGGCTTTTTTAACATATTGCGCATATTGCCGAATGGTCTCGGTTCCTAAATCCAAAATATTATGATTAGCCTGTATCTGATCAACTTTAACTAAAAAATTTTCTTTTTTCTTAGTGTTAACTACATCTACTACCACATCTTTTGGTAAAATAATTTTCTTTTTCCCCGCCTGTAAAATCGCCCTGGCGCGGGTTATTAAATCTTGATTAAACAAAGACTTACCAATTACTAAACCCTTGGCTTTAAAAAACGTATTGGCCACTACGCCACCTACTATCACCTGATCTGCTCGCTTCATTAATTTTTGGATGATTGGCAACTTATCTTGCGCTTTAGCACCGCCGATAATTACCAAATATGGTTTAGTGTTTTTAGTTTTTAATTTAGTCAAAGCCCCAACTTCAGCAGCCAAAGCCAATCCAGCAAACGATGGTAAAAATTTAGTAATAGCCACAAAAGAAGCGCCTAGATGATGAGATACTGAAAACGCTTCGTTAACAAACAAATCCCCCAATTGAGATAATTCCTTGGCTAATTTCGGATCGTTCCGCTCCTCTTGTGGCAAGAATCTAATGTTTTCCAATAAAACAATCGATTCATTTTTAAAACGACTGCTGGTTATCTGTGATAAAGAGAAAATATTTACTTTTTGTTTAAGTAACTTGCTTAACTCTTTAGCCACGGGCTTTAAACTTAAACTTTTTGCCACCTTACCTTGTGGCCTGCCTAAGTGGGTAATTAAAACAATCTGTCTAGCTTTTTGTCGTTCCAAAAACCTAATAGTGGGCAAAGCCGCGATAATACGGGAATTGTCAACTACTTTACCCCGCTGAATCGGCACATTAAAATCAACGCGCACCACTACGCGCTTACCAGATAAATTCTTAGCTTGATTAATGATTTTTAACTTCATATCTCTTTATTTATTTTATAATATTTTTCTAAATAAAAAAAGGGTAGCCTATCTTTACAAAATTAACCTTAAGTATTAAACTAGCACTAGTTAATTTATGATCTTTGACAACTAAATATACTGAAAGGTAAAAAAATGAACCATCTTGAAATACCGCAAGAGTATTTAGATCTTTGGGACTCTTTCCCTTTTCGTGGTTTTGATAATAAGGATAAAATACCCTATTGGAAAAAATATGCTGGAGAATTTATTTCTCTACTCCGGGAAGGCAATTCTGCCTTAGTGGCTGATACTTCAGCTGGTAAAACTGCAATTACTATTTTAATTATTACAGCCTGCAAATTCAGAACTTTATTTCTGGTACCTACTCGCATCCTCACCGAACAACATCAAGAATTACTGGAAAAAATTACCGGGCAAAGTTACGATTCACAAGTCTATACTGGTATTACTAAAAACAGAGATTGGAATAATCCAAACCATCGCATTATTTTTGCCACAGCTCATATATTATTAAATGATATAAAAAGAGCCAAAGTAAAACTTAATGACTTTGATCTAATTGTTTTAGATGAATTTCAAAAATCAAGGGGCAATTTCCCTTATGTACCTATAGCGCGCTTGGCTCACAAAGCTGAAGTTAAAATACTAGGTCTATCTGCTTCACCAGGTGGCACTTTAAATATTATCGAAAAGATTAAAAAATCCTGCTACCTAAAAAATGTACGTCGTATTGATATCCCTGTACCGCCCAAAACAGAAAGTTTGGTCATAGCAGAAATGAATGAGTCGCTAAAAACTATTGATTCTCTTTTCCAACCTCTAATTAAACAAAACGCTATTAATCTGGATCGTTTGGGGTTTAATATTGATGTTAACAGAATTATAACTGCCAAAGAATTAAAATTACTGGAAGCGACGATTATAAATTGTAAAGGTAATGAGAAATACTATAGTGCCATATCAGCATATGCTCAATATAGAAAACTACATCATGCTTTTACTACCGTGATGTCCGAGGGTTATTATACTTTTTTAGATTATGCCCGTCGTTTAAAAGATGAAGATAATACTCAAGCTGCTAGAACTATTTGTATGAATAAAGACTGGCAGCAAATAGTTTACTTGGCCAACGAGGCGCCTATTCATCCTAAAATTGCCAGATTATTAGAAGTTACCGAATCGTTAATTAATATGGGTAAAGGAATGATTATTTTCGTCTATGAACGAGTTACTGGAAAATATCTCAAAGAGGTGCTTAATTCACAGCTTAAAAATATTCGAGCGGAAATTATTTTTGGCGGACAAGATAGTGGCAAAACAAAACTTCACCAAGATATTTTAAAACGATTTGCTACAGGCAAACTTAATACTTTAATTGCCACCTCAGTGATCGAGGAGGGTTTATCAACTCCGGCAGTTAATGCTGTTATCCAATATTCTATGCCGCCAACGGAAATTGCCCGTCTACAACGAAGTGGTCGTGCTGGTAGATTCGAAAGTGGTATTATCGTCTATATTGCTCTTAAGCATTTTCTTGATCAGGCCATGTATTGGTCTACTAAACGTGGCGTTCAAACAATGAAGCAAGTATTGAGTAATGGTCCTAATATTATCATGCCTAAAATCGAAAAAAAACCAAGAAAAAAAATCGACACAATCACTCTACCACTTTTCCCAGACTAGAAATGTCTGGATGAATAACAAAGAAAGGAGTAATAATGACAACATATCAATGGTTTATCAAACCACAAGACCAAATTACTAACACGATATTAGCCAATGAACTACCTGAGCTTAATTTCATTCGTGATTTAACAGACAATACAGGTAAAATCCATAACTTATGGCGTTGTGAATATTGGTTGGTGGCTTACTGGTTACATAGCCAAAAAACTGCTGGTTTAAGATTTAAAGTATTTAATCGCCGCGGCAACCGAGGAATAATTCGGGAATGGCTTTTTCATAAAAAGAAAAAAATTAAAATTAAAAAATAATTTCTATTTAACTCTGCCCATCTTTAGTAAAAGATGGGTATTTTTATTATCTAGACTACCTTATCCACTATCTCCACCAACCTATTAGCATAACCCCATTCGTTATCATACCAAGCAATGACTTTAACTAAATCATCACCTACTACTTGAGTTAAGGACAAATCAACAATAGACGAGGCTGGATTGCCAATAAAATCAGAGGAAACTAATGGTTTGTCAGTAACTTGCAAAATTCCCTTATAACGCTGGCTTAAAGCAGCACGCTTTAAAGCATTATTTACTTGCGCTACTGTTACTTTCTTTTTTAACACAAAAGTAAAATCAGCCAAAGAAACGCAAATAGTTGGCACTCTTAAAGCCATACCATCAAACACGCCTTTTAGCTCTGGCACTACTTTAAAAGCAGCTTTAGCAGCGCCAGTGGTAGTGGGGACAATATTTTGTGAAGCGGCCCTGGCGCGACGCAAATCTTTATGCAAACCAGGCGGCAGGCCATCTACTAAATTTTGTTCAGCTGTAACCGAATGCACCGTAGTCATCATGGCTTTCTTTACACCAAAAGCTGAAGTTATTACTTGGGCTACTGGAGTTATACAGTTGGTAGTGCAAGAAGCATTAGAAATAATATCAGCTTTTATTTTTCCTTGAACATTCACGCCTAAAATATAAGTTGGGGTAGCATCATCTTTAGCTGGCGCTGATAAAATTACTTTACGGGCCCCGGCTCTTAAGTGGGCATTGGCATCATTCTGCGTGGTAAATCTACCAGTACATTCTAACACCACTTCTACTTTTAATTTTTTCCAAGGCAACCGGCTGGGGTCTTTTTGAGCTATGACTAAATATTTTTTACCATTAACAATTAAGTGCTTTTTATCAGCTTTTACTTCTTTGTCATAAACCCCATAAACCGTGTCGTACTTTAATAAATGTGCTAAAACAGCTGGTTCCATTAAATCATTAATCGCCACCACTTCATACTTTTTCTTAAGTATAGCGATTTTAAATGCCGCCCGGCCAATGCGGCCAAAACCATTAATAGCTATTTTGATAGGCATAATTTTATAAGCTAAGGCTAAGATAACTTAATTATAGAATATTGGCTATACCCTCACAACCTAATTCATAGAAGTAAGGGCAAATAAAAAAGGCCAGCTGCAAGAACATTGTCCTTTTCAATGTATTATAGCTGGCAGTCGCATTATCGGACGACCTACGCTGGATTATTACTCAACATAAAATAGCCCATAATAGTTACCCTTCCTTAGTGAGGGGTAATTTAAAGACCGCAATATGCAGCTAAAGTTTTTAAAATTTAAAAGAGCGAATTAATTGTTGGCCAGAGAAGCACATAATACTGTTAATTATTTACCCAAGAAGGATTTATGCCTTGATATAAAAATATAAAAAGGAGTATTTTATGTGTCGTTGGTAATAGTAGTCGCCATTCGCGCCAACTAACAAAATTTTGTTAATTAATGTTTATTATTCTAATATCTTAAATAAAAATCACTAAAAATTGCCAACCCCAAGGTATACCCCACTGGCAAGCAGTGGGGCTTGTATATATAATTTATCCTTTACCCTTCGGGCTACCGAGGGTTGACTCTTCCGAAGTATTTATCCCCTTCTTTGGGTCAGTTTGACTCACCTCGCTATCCTTCCCTAATGCTAAACATGGTGGCTTGTCGCGAAGGAGAGTTAAGCTTGATTATTTAATTAATCAGTGTTCCAACTTTCTTACCTAATACTGCCCGCTTGACAATCCCCGATTGCCATTTACCAACAATAATAGGAATTTTATAACGCCGACAAATCGCAAAAGCTTGTTTATCCATTACTTTAAGATTCTGCCGCAAAGCTTGTTTAATGGCGATAGTTTGATACTTGCGAGCTGATTTAATTTTCCTAGGATCAGCAGAATACACGCCATCCACGGGCCCTGCCTTAATAATTAAATCAACACCCAAAGCTACGGCTTGCCTGGCAGCTAAAGTATCTGTAGTAACAAAAGGCTTGCCAGTGCCGCCGCCATAAATTATTATCTTGCCTCTTGTTAGTTCTTGTTTAGCAGATTTATTATTAATTTTATCAAAACCCAGATTACCCCACATTAAATAGGATTGTAAAACTGTCTTAATTCCTGCTTGGTTTAAAACCCGCGCCAAAACATAAGCGTTCATCATAGTCGCCATTATCCCCAGATAATCAGCCGTTACTTCATCCATACCTTTGCCCTGTTCTCTTTTGCGCCAAATATTGCCTGCGCCTATTACCAAAACTACCTGAACTCCTAAAGCGCGCGGGGTTTTTAATTCTCTTACCACCTGACTTAATTTGGTAATTTCAATACCTTGTCCGGCTTTACCTAAAGCTTCGCCCGACAATTTAATTAGTACTTTTTTATATTTTAACCTTCGCATACAGCGGACGGTTGCGCTAAAGCAAATTTAGCAAAGCGAATAATCTTGATATTTTCCCCAATAGTGGCAATGGCTTCATTGACCACTTGCTCTATGGTGCGGGAATTATCTTTGATAAACGGCTGTTTTAATAAACAAACTTCCGCGTAAAATTTTTCCAACTTGCCTTGAAGAATTTTTTCCACCATGTCGCCCTTTTTTCCTTGCTCGGACAATTGTTTTCGATAAATATCTTTTTCTTGTTCTAAAACTTTTTCCGGAATATTCTCCGGAACAAGATACTGCGGATTAGCAGCTGCTACTTGCATGGCAATATCGTGCACTAATGCTTTAAATTTATCAGTTCTGGCTACAAAATCTGTTTCGCAAGCCACCTCTACTAAAGCGCCAACTTTACCACCAGCATGAATATAGGATTCCACTAAACCCTGTGAAGCAGTGCGACCGCTTTTGCTTTGCGCCACCTTAACGCCACGTTCACGTAATATTTTAACTGCTTTATCATAATCGCCTCCAGCTTCTTCTAAAGCGTGCTTAGCTGCCATCATACCAGCGCCAGTATCATTTCTTAATTTAGAAATTTGTTCTGTGGTAACCATGTAATTATTCCTCCTTAGTATTAACTTTTTGTAAAGCCTCATGCTGACCTTCTTTAATTGCCTTAACC
>CAZGYI010000028.1:0-10885 GCA_964530635.1 uncultured Gammaproteobacteria bacterium
CTTAAATATGAACAATTGTATCGTGGACAACTCAAGTTGTTTGAAGGGTTGGCGTAATTACTATTACTATAACCATACCTCGCAGCTTGCTGCGAGGTAGTTGATTTAAAACGGGAAAAAGTCCCGATCGGGACTTTTTCCCTCAAATAATTTTAAACTAATCTTTTACCGAAAACACCCATTACCTCCCAACTGATAGATAACGATTTTAAATCTACTCAATAAATTATTCTTCTAAAGAACTAGAAGCTACACCAACTACTTCGTTAGGATCAGCCACCTGTACTGCTAGCTCTGCCATCATCGCCCGTGCCTGATCAGCCAGGGCTTGCTGTTCAGCTTCGCGTTTAACACGAAGTTCTTCCCGTTGTTTATTAATTATCGCTACATCTTTAACAATACGCTCATGAAGATCCCCATAACCCGTACCTGCCGGAATCACTCGGCCAATAATTACATTTTCCTTTAAACCTCTCAAATAATCAACTTTACCAGTAACGGCAGCATCAATTAATACTCGAGCTGTTTCTTGGAAAGAAGAGGCCGATAAGAAACTATCTGTAGATAAAGAAGCCTTAGTTACTCCCAATAAAATGCGATCGCCTTGTGCCAAACTACCGTTTTTTCTAACTTTTTCATTAGCTTCTGCAAATTGCGCTGTAGTAACAATTTCTCCAGGTAATAAATCAGTATCCCCTGCGTCGTGAATATAAACCCGGGAAAACATTTGACGAATAATAATCTCTACATGCTTATCATTTAATTTTTGTCCTTGAACAGAATAAATATGTTGAATCTCTTTAAGAATATATTTTTGCACAGCCTCTAAACCTCTTAAAGCATAAAGATTTGCCAAATCAATTGGCCCTTCGCTTAATTGCTGGCCACAAGTGACCTGGTCACCATCTTTTATCCAACAAGCAAAACCTAATGGCACCAAAATTTCTTTAACTAACTCTCCCGACCCTTTAATAATAATTTGTTTATCCGTAACTTCAGCTACACCTGCTAAATTAGCTTTTATTTCCCTGCCATCAACTGTTTTAATTAAAGGAGTTTGTGTAGTTACTTTACTGCCGGTTTTAATTAAAACTTTAGCTTCTGAATGTTGACCCAAATTAACAATTTCCTGCTTCTCTCCTTGATAATGTAAAATAATCACTTTTTGGCGACCACGAGTTAATACTTCTACTTTACCTGCAAAATCAGCCAGGGCTGCTGCTTTTTTAATAGGCCTAGCTTCAAAAATTTCTTCTACTCGCGGCAATCCTTGGGTAATATCTTCAGTTGAAGCTACGCCGCCAGTATGGAAAGTGCGCATAGTCAATTGTGTTCCTGGTTCGCCAATAGACTGCGCTGCAATAATACCCACGGCCGTGCCAATAGCCACCACTGAATTAAATCCCAAATCCCAACCATAACATTTTTGGCACAAACCACGAAGCGTTTTGCAAGTTAAATTAGAACGAATATGTACGCTTTCTACCTCAAAATCGTCTATTAACTTGGCTTGCCAGGCTGTTACTAATTCTCCTTTTTTAACAATAACCCCACCGTCCTTAGGATTTACTACTGAATCAATTACAAATCTACCTTTCACTCTTTCCCCTAAACCATCTCCCGCCTCGCTACTCTCATCTCTTTGCCAAACTAAACCCTGCTTATCACCACAATCCTCTTCTTTCACAACTATATCTTGGGCCACATCTATTAATCTACGAGTTAAATAACCGGCATTAGAAGTACGCAAAGCCGTATCGCTTAAACCTTTTCTAGTGCCATGAGTGGAAATAAAGTATTCCAAAACTTCAAAACCTTCTTTAAAATTCCCCTTAACCGGCAATTCAATGGTATCGCCTGCTGGATTGGTAACCAATCCTTTCATGCCCATCATTTGAGTAAGCTGCGCCCAAGAACCCCGGGCGCCAGATTCAATCATGGCATATACTGGACTTTTAGGATCTAAAATCTGACGAGATAGTTTAGTTACCTGTTCTTTAACATGTGCCCATATTTCCACAATCTTAATATGCCTTTCCTCAGTAGTTAATAATCCTTGTTGATATTGATCTTCAATTATCGTAGATTGTTGATCTGCTTCTTGATAAATTTGATTCCTCTGATCCAAATTAGGCAAATCAGCCATACCCCAAGACAAACCAGATTCAGTTAAATATTTAAAAGCCAACTCTTTAATTTTATCAGCCAACAAAGCCGTTGCCTCAGTACCATTTTTTTCCAAAGATCGCGCCATCAAAGCCCGTAAACTCTTAACTGTCATAGTTTCATTAAGATATTGTAAATTTTCAGGTAAAATATTATTAAATAAAATTCTACCAACGCAAGTGTCGGTAAATAAATTATTAATTTTTACACTAATTTGCTCTGATAAAGTAAGATAGCCAACTTGAAAAGCTATAATAGCCTCATTAGCATCAACAAACTTTTTAACCTGACCTTTAGTGGAATTTTGACAAGTCATATAATAACAACCCAATACCATATCTTGAGTAGGCGAAACTATGGGCTGGCCAGTAGCTGGCTTAAGAAGATTCTTTGATGATAACATTACTTCTTTAGCTTCCCACTTGGCTTCTTCGGTAATAGGTACGTGTACCGCCATTTGGTCGCCATCAAAATCAGCATTAAAAGCCGGACAAATCAAAGGGTGAACTTGAATAGCTTTTCCTTCAATCAACACCGGCTGAAAAGCTTGAATACCCAAACGGTGTAAAGTAGGAGCACGATTCAACAAAACATGAGCGCCTTTTACTATTTCTTCTAAAATATCCCAAACTTCAGTAGTTTTTGCTTCTATTAAACGATTAGCGCTGCGCACATTATGGACATACTCACGTTCAATTAATTTAGAAATCACAAATGGCTTGAATAATTCCAAAGCCATCATTTTAGGCAAACCGCATTGATTAATTTCCAAATTTGGACCAACCACAATCACACTGCGTCCAGAATAATCAGTTCTTTTACCCAATAAATTCTGCCTAAATCGCCCTTGTTTACCTTTTAAAATATCAGCGATTGATTTTAGCATACGCCGTTGGCCAGTAGAGGCAGTCACGGTTTTACCGTGCCTGGCGCCGTTATCGATTAAAGCATCTACCGCTTCTTGCAACATACGCTTTTCATTGCGACAAATTACTTCGGGAGCATTTAATTCAATTAAACGCTTTAAACGATTATTACGATTAATAATTCGACGGTATAAATCATTTAAATCAGAGGTAGCAAAACGCCCACCATCTAACTGCACCATTGGTCTTAAATCGGGCGGGATAACTGGTAGACTAGTTAAAATCATCCAAGCTGGTCGCAAGCGTACTGATTTTAAATGATTAAATAATTTTAAACGTCTAACTAACTTTTTATTCTTAGCTGCTTCGGGATCACTTACTTCTTTTTTTAAACGACCAATCTCCTTGTCTAAATCCACAGATAATAACAACTGATGAATAGCCTCAGCCCCAATACCCGCTTCAAACACTTGTCCATACTTTAATGATAAGTCTTGATATTGGCTTTCCGAAATAATTTTCAAAGGCTTTAATTCTTTTAATTCTTTCTTGGCAATCTCTAAAGCTTCCTCCAACTTAGCTAACCGCTCTTCTTTTAAAGTATCCGTGGTCTGGGAAGTTTCTTTGGTAGCTGTAACTTTGCCGGATTGACTAATAACTTTTTGGTGTTCAGACTCAATGGATTTTTTCTTAGATTTATACTCTTCAATTACCTGGTCCAATAATAATTTCTTTTTTTCTTCATCAACCGTAACAACAATAAAAGACGCAAAATATATAACCTTTTCTAAATCCTGTACTGACAAGCCTAAAACCAAACCAATTTTTGAGGGCACACCGCGTAAAAACCAAATATGAGAAACTGGGGCGGCTAATTTAATATAACCAAAACGTTCACGTCTTACTGCCGCGCGAGTAACCTCTACACCGCACTTGTCACAAATAATTCCCCGGTGACGAATACGTTTATATTTACCACAATAACACTCCCAATCCTTGGTTGGGCCAAATATTCGCTCGTCAAACAAACCATCTTTCTCTGGTTTTTGCGTACGATAGTTAATAGTTTCTGGTTTGGTCACTTCACCATAAGACCAGTTCTCAATTTCTTGAGGCGAAGCTAGCCTTAATCTAACAGCATCGAAATCATTAGCTTGATATTGTTCTTTGTCAGGAAACATAAATTAAATATTTTCTTTAGGACGATTTCCTTCGCTACCAGGTTTAGCTTTAACTATTGGTTTGCCCCCTTTTAATAATTCTACCTCTAAACCCAAACCTTTAAGCTCCCTAACCAAAACATTAAATGATTCAGGTACATTTAATTTGCGAATCGGCTCGCCTTTAATAATTGATTCATAAGCTTTGGAACGCCCAGGCACATCATCAGATTTAATGGTTAAAATTTCCTGCAAGGTATGAGCGGCGCCATAAGCTTCCAGCGCCCAAACTTCCATTTCACCAAACCGCTGCCCACCAAATTGAGCTTTGCCACCCAAGGGCTGTTGGGTAACTAAAGAATAAGGCCCAATAGAACGTTGATGAATTTTGTCTTCTACCATATGATTAAGTTTTAACATATATGCCCAACCTACTGTTACTTTATTAGTAAACGGTTCACCAGTCCTGCCATGATATAAAGTTACCTTACCATCAGCTGGAAAATTAGCTCGTTCTAATTCTTGTTTAATAGATTCTTCTGGCATACCATCCAAAGCTGGAGTAGCTACATAATACCCTAAGGTTTTAGCGGCTAAACCCAAATGAGTTTCTAAAATCTGACCTATATTCATGCGTGAGGCTACCCCCAAGGGATTTAAAATAATATCTACTGGCGTACCATCGACAAAAAATGGCATATCTTCCTCTGGCACTATTTTTGAAACTACTCCTTTGTTGCCATGACGACCAGCCATTTTATCTCCCACCTGAATCTTACGTAATTGAGCCACCGCTACCTGGATGGTTTTTGTTACTCCTGAAGGTAAACGGTCGCCGTTTTCGCGTGAGAAAATTTTAATATCCACCACCTTTCCATGCTCACCATGTTCTAGATACAAAGATGAATCACGCACATCCTTGGCTTTTTCGCCAAAAATAGCGCGTAATAATTTTTCTTCAGCTGATAATTCAGTTTCTCCTTTGGGAGTAATTTTGCCCACTAAAATGTCGCCTGAAGAAACCTCGGCGCCCACCATAATAATACCCTCACCATCTAAATATTTTAATTTTTCCTCGCCGACATTGGAAATATCACGCGTCACAATTTCCGGACCCAGCTTAGTATCACGCACATCAATAGAATAATTTTCAATATGAATAGAAGTATAGCCATCTTCTCTGACTAATTTTTCCGAAATTAACACCGCATCTTCATAATTACCACCCTCCCAAGGCATATAAGCTACCAGAACATTTTGTCCTAACGATAACTCGCCTTGATCAGTGGCTGCGCCATCAGCAATCGGGTCACCAACTTTAATCATATCGCCTTTATTAACTATAGGACGCTGGTTCATGCAAGTAGAAGCATTGGAACGAACAAATTTTCCTAAATTATAAACCCGATCAGCTCCTTGACCTTGAATAATAATACGATCAGATTGTATATCAGTAACTTTACCATCAATATCAGCTAACACCACCTGTCCTGAATCGCACGCTGCTTTAAATTCCACGCCTGTACCAATAATCGGCGCCCGGGGACTGATACAAGGCACAGCCTGTCGTTGCATGTTAGTACCCATTAATGCTCGCACCGCGTCATCGTGCTCTAAAAAGGGAATTAAAGAAGTAGTAATTGAAACAATTTGTTTGGGAGAGACATCCATATAATCAATTTTCCAAACAAAATCATAAATTGGTTCGCCCCATTCGCGCACTTCAGCTCTTTCTTGTAAAAAATAACCATGTTCATTAATGGCGGTGGTGGCTGCGGTGGTAACATGCCGCTCTTCTTCAAAAGCGTCTAACCAAACTATTTCATTAGTTACCCTAGGTTTAATCGGTACTTGGCTGATTGATAAATTTTTAATAGTTTTAGCTAGTTCAGCAGTTATTTTAGTATTAGCTGACACTATAATCTCGCCTTGTTCGTTGATTAAATCTTCACGCAAAATTTCACCTATTAACATTTTAGAATCATTAGGCAAATCATGAATAACTTTACGAAAAGGAGTTTCAATAAAACCATAACTATTAACCCGACCGTATGATGCTAAGTGTCCCACCAAACCAATATTAGGGCCCTCAGGCGTGGCAATTGGACAAATACGACCATAATGAGTACGGTGTACATCTCTCACATCAAAACCAGCGCGCTCTCGTGATAAACCACCTGGTCCCATGGCTGATAAACGACGTTTGTGTTCTAGCTCTGATAAAGGGTTAGTTTGATCCATGAATTGCGACAGCTGCGAGGACATAAAAAATTCTTTAATAGCACCAATAATCGGACGAGCATTGATCAATTGATTAGGAGTAAGGGTGGTAATGTCTAAAGTAGACATCCGGTCTTTAATAATTCTTTCCAAACGCGCCAAGCCAACGCGGAATTTGTTTTGCACTAATTCACCCACCGCCCTCACTCGACGGTTGCCTAAATGATCAATATCATCTGCTTCGACTTGAGAATTATTTAAAGAAATTATCTCTTTAATAATCATCACTAAATCCTCGGGTCGTAGAATTCTAGTCTCTTTGGTGATGGGAATATTAAAATTAAATCTTTTATTTAATTTATATCGCCCGACTCTGCCAAAATCATAACGCGCAAAATTAAAAAACATGTTATGAATCAGTTGACGAGCGTTGTCTACGGTGGCTAAATCACCTGGACGAATTCTTTTATATACTTCTTTCAAACCCTCGCCTTCATTATGAGAAATGTCTTTCGCTAAAGTTGCTTCAATGTATTTATTTTCCGAATGATTATCCACTTCTTTAAATAATTCTTTAATAGTTTCATCGCTATCATAACCAAAAGAACGCAATAAAGCAGTAACTGCCACTTTACGTTTACGATCAATCTTCACCCAAATTACATTATTAGTATCAGTTTCAAATTCCAACCAGGCGCCACGATTGGGGATAATCTTAGCGCCATAATAACACCGTCCTCGCGCTTGTTCCGAAGTAAAAAATACACCAGCCGAACGAATTAGCTGGGATACTACCACTCGCTCAATACCATTAATCACAAAAGTACCGCGTGCTGTCATAATAGGAAAATCACCCAGATAAACTTCCTGCTCTTTTATTTCACCAGTACGCTTGTTAACTAAACGCGTCTTAACTCTCAAAGCGGCTTCATAAGTAATATTTTTAGCATGAGCTGAAATTTCATCAAACTTTGGTTCATCTAAATAATAATCCAAAAAATATAATTCCAAATCGCGACCAATAAAATCTTTAATCGGAGAAATTTCCTCAAATAACTCTTTCAAACCTTCTAAAAAAAACCACTGATAAGAGTCTTTTTGAATAGAAATCAAATCAGGTAAAGGTAAAACATCCCTAGTTTTGGTAAAATATTTACGCGATCTTAAAATTGTTGACGATTTATCAGACACAAAAAATGCTCCTTCCTGAAATTTTTATAATTTAGGAAAGAGTTTATTTAGTAGTATTCAAAGTGGAAGACGGTTTTCCACAAATAAATATAACTCAAAATAGAGTTTAAAGTATGAGCTCTTTGTTACTTTACCTAAACTATCTAAATTTTAAGTTAGTTAAGGTAAAAATTAATTAAAATAGTAGTTGAAGTGTAACAACAATTTTCTTAGCTGTCAAGTTTTTAATAAGCAAAAAATGTTTTTAGATTATTTATAGCTAAAATTAGCTAAAATTTCATTATTTATTCTAAAAATCCTTAAAAAATTATATAATTATCCACAATTAGTATTTAAGTAATTTTTTTATTTCTTGCTTTACAATTATCCGATCGTCCCAAGGTATTTTACCCTGACCAGTTACCAACCACTGCTCCGAACCTTTACCAGTTATCACTACTATATCCTGGCTTTGAGCTAAACTTAAAGCATAAGCGATAGCTTGTTGGCGATCAGAAATAATAAATAAATTTTCATTTTTCTTTTTTCCGCCGATCTCTGCTCCCTCGGCCACGGCTTTCATAATAACTTGCGGGTCTTCATCATAAGGATCTTCATTAGTGACTATAGCTATATCAGCGTAACTAGCTGCTAATTTTCCTAAAACGGGGCGCTTGTTCCGATCACGTCCGCCACCACAAGAACCAAGCACAGCAATTAATTTACCTTCCGCTGTCAAATCTTTTTTAAGTGTTTGATAAACTGCCTCTAATGATTCCGGCGTATGGGCATAATCAACTATCACAGAAAAATTTTGCCCCGCCTCAACAAATTCCAATCGTCCGGGGGCGCCAATAAAATCTTTTAAAGCTTCGGCTGCTTGAACCAAAGAAAAGCCCTGACTTAATAAACAACAAATCGTTGCGGCGGCATTCTCTACATTAAATTTGCCGCCCACCGGCAAAGTAAATTTTGTTTGTTTAATTAAAAATTCAATTTTTTTTAAATCTAATTTAACTGCTTCTAGCTTAATCATGTTTACGCTGGGACCTAAAATCTTATCTGCCATAGTATAACCATATTTAACATCTGCCGGATAAACTAAAAAATTAGCGTAAGCTGGATCGTCTAAATTAATAATACTTACTTTAGGAATTTTTTTATTAACTCCTTTGCTTAAAAATTTCTTATGATGACTTTGCAATTTTTTCCACAACTTTTGTTTGGCTTGCTGATATTTAGCAAAGCTGCCGTGCGTTTCTATGTGTTCAGGAGTTAAATTAGTGAAAATAGCCACATCATAATTAATACCAATGTGACGCCACTGCTTAATTCCTTCTGACGAAGTCTCTACCACAGCATAGCGACAACCTACTCTAACCATTTGCCGTAAATATTTCTGCAAAATAAAACGACCCGGCATGGTCATTTTTAAATTATTCAACCACTGATATTCGCCAATTTTAATAGTAGCAGTAGAAATCAAACCACAAGACTGTCCTAAATTATTTAAAGCGTGGCAAATCATGGCGGCTACAGTAGATTTACCCTTGGTGCCAGTAACTCCTATGACTATTAATTGGCTTGAAGGAAAATTATAAGCCAAACTAGCCACAACCGCCCAAATGAAATGATAAAAGCTTAAAAGCCACTCGGGTAGAGACTTTTTAATTAAGGCTTTATTTAACATAAAAAATTATACGGCTTAAGATTTATTTAAACATCTTGGCTAGATGCTTCTTCCTGGGACGCTTACGCCAAGCCCCTTGATGATAAACGTAGCTGGCTAAAAGCGGTGGCGCTGACCCGGCCTCGGTATAAACCATTTGTTCAAAAGTAGTATCTATCTTACCCCAGGAAGATACTTCTTTCAAGATCAAGTTGGAACAAGCCACATCTCTAACATCCATTACTGTAATTTGAATAACATATTTATGCATCGGCGCTTCTTTGCTTAAAACTTTAGCGCAAACGACTTTATCCTAAATAAAATTTTAGACACCACGCCATCAATCGTTAGAAATCCTGAACTTTTAGCTTTCATCTTAATTCTAGTTAATTCATAAAAATCCTTTACTGAATCAATAGCAATATATTGCCGGTGATTATGATGTTGATGCAATACTAAATTAAAACCGGCGCGGGAATTAGAAAAAGCTGGACAAAATACTAGCACGTTGTAATAATAAGCTAATTCTACTAAAAAATTTTTTTGCCGCTCGAGCCAAATCCCGTGCCATAAAAAATATTTTTTTGTAACTGGCAATAATCGGCATGGCATCAAATTTAGTAATATCAATATGCTTAATAGTTTACTTTAAATAATCTGCTTTTTTATAATTAAAAATAACGCTGATAAAACAAACTGAATTGCCTCGGGAATTAACCTTAAAACATTGCACCAAACAAATCCCAATTTTAAGTTTATAAAATTATTAGCATCCTAATAATTAATTAATAACTTTTTCCATTTTCGTAAACTCTCATTTTTTTCTTACGCAACTCTTTAAAGAATTTTTTCTCTGGCACCACCGCCTCGGGCGCAAAACTACCAACTTTAGTAATATCATTATATTTTATCATCTGCGCAATAATAGAAGCGGGAAAACCGGTATCAATATTACAACCAGCGTCTTCCCAACCTTTTAAAGGCGGAACTATACATTCCATCATAATGCGGCGTCGCCGTCTTTGATAACTTCCTTCCACTAACGTCCAAAGATTTTCCCATTCTTTGTAACCGCGAGGAGCTTTCATACGTTTCAACATTTGCCCTAAAAATTCATCAGCTAAAATATCTGCGCTTCCAAAAATTATCGGCTTCTTCTCGGCAAAAGTTAAATCAATTAGGGTGTTGATTACTTTTTCCGAATGCTGGGGAAAACTAGCGTAGAAACGAATATTTTTTACTCCCCAAGGTTTAAAATAATAGGAAATTGTATAAGTTTCTGGATGATCTACTAGAAAAATTTTTTGCAAACCTACTGCACGAAAATTTCTAATCTGAGCCGACTTAATTGGTTTAATCTTCTTTAATCGACCATTCTGAAGATAGGGCGCGGGTAGAGTACATTCTTCCATAATACTCTCCATGGAAAATGGCACAACAAATTTTTTAATATTAGAATCCCAAGCAAAACCTAGCTCAACTGTTTTAATGGAATCAAATTTCTTAGCCGCATAGGCTAACATAATATTACCAATCCCTGGCACGGCGCCACAACCAGTAATGGCAATGCGACCTATTTTTTTAAACTGCTTATCAAGTTTGATTTGGTCGCGAGTCATATCTACTCTGGAACC
>CAZGYI010000029.1:0-10883 GCA_964530635.1 uncultured Gammaproteobacteria bacterium
TCATCGAAATGTACTATCAATTAAGGAAATTTTAGGTTAATTCAAGTAATCTATGTTAGAACTAAAAAACTCTTATCTAATATAATTTAATGGATTAATACGACGACCTTGGACAATTACTTCAAAATGCAAATGTGAACCAGTGGAACGACCAGTAGAACCCATTAAAGCTATTTGCAAACCCCGTGGTACTCGTTCCCCAGCTGATACTAATAATTTACTAGCATGAGCATAAAGAGTTTTTAAACCCTGTCCATGGTCAATAATTATATAATAGCCATACCCACCACTGTTCCAACCCGCTGCCTGCACTACTCCTTCTTCTGCTGCATAAATCGGTGTTCCTGTACTGTTAGCTAAATCAATTCCAGCATGACGCCAAGAAAAGTATTGAGAAATTCTTCTGGTTGTTGTTGGCCACATTAATTTCGTACCAGTATCAAGTGTACTGGGCGCTAAATTGGTCAACAAAGTTTTACTAGTAGTACTAGGTGGCGGCGCCGGCGCTATATATGGCCTGCCGCCAGGAATAACTAATATCTGTCCTGCTACTAGAGCACCTTCAATATTATTAAATTCTTTAATTTTATCTACTGACACACTATAACGGCTAGCTATACGTGATAGAGTATCGCCTTTAGCCACCCGATGTGACACGCCGCTAGTTGGTAAAATTGTTAATTTTTGTCCAATTCTTAAAATACTTCTTTCAGTCAATCTATTTTCCCATAATAAAGTAGTTAAAGAAACGCCAAATTTAGCAGCAATAGATGATAAAGTATCGCCTTCTTCCACAATATATTCTTCAGCTGTTTGTCTAGCTCCTCTTTCAGTTATTACTAAATGCGGTTTAATTAAAGTGCTCCCTTCGTCAGTGGTGGCTGGCTCTATTTCTTGATTATTGCTTACTGTTTCGGTTTGTGGTTTTAAACTAAGGTCTTCGGTTATAGTAAGATAATTAATACCTGATAAATCCATAAAAGCATCCTCGGTAATCTCATCAAATTCCCCCTGCACTATAGTAAGTAATAAACTGTGTTGGCCAAAATCCCCAGCATTAACCTGACGAATACGAAAATTATTTATTATAACCAACCCGGCTACCAAAATAATAAACAACAACGGTAACCATGACTGCTGCATTAATTTAAAAGGCAAGAGATTGTGTATTAGCTGCCGTCTATAATGCCGGCTTGACCATAAATATTCATAAGGTTTAACTATTGCACCCCGCCATAAACACCTAGCTGGTTTTTTAATTTTACTAAAAAATATTAACCCCAAATGTTTACTAGTGTTGAATACTAGTCTGCCCAAAACTAACATGACTAGAGCTAAACGTAGAAATAAAATGTGAAGTTTTTTATTTATATTGCCTTCCTTTGCTTAACACTAAATAATTATTATTTCTAAATTAATAAAAATTATCTAGAATTATTACTACTTAGATAAGCGTTTTATAAACTACCATAAAAAATAACCATGGTCAAACTATAATGGATGACTTTTCTTTTTTATTATTTAACTAATTTCACAAAACGACGATTGCCAACCTGCACTATCATATTGGTTGCTAATTTTATTATTTGCTTCCAATCAGTAATCCTTTTTTGGTTTAAGCGCACGGCTTTTTGCTCTATTAAACGACGCGCTTCGCTTTTACTAGCAGCTAATTTAACCCAAACCAATAAATCAATTACCGATAACTGCTGTTGGATTTTAGTTATTTTAACAATAGTCATTTGACCGGGTATTTGTTTTTCTCGATGAATTAAATCAAATTCTTTAGCTACTTGGCCTGCTGCCGTTTTTCCATGATAAAGTGCAGCCACTTCATAAGCCAGACGAGCCTTGCTCTGTCTTGGGTTAGCTCCTTTTTTTAAATCTCTCTCAATTTGCTTAATTTCTTCTAGTGATAAACGAGTGGTTAAATAAAAATATTTAACTACTAGTTCATCAATTAATGACATTATTTTCCCATAGATTTCTGCTGGCTGATCAATAATATTAATTACATTCCCCCAACTAGTAGACATCTTCCTGCCATCAGTTCCTTCTAACATAGCAAAAGCCATAATATCTTGTGGTGACTGGTGATAAAGTTGTTGTATTACTCTACCAGCCTTTAAATTAAATAACTGATCAAAACCACCAACCTCGACATCGCATTTAATCGCTGCTGAATCATAACCTTGCATTAAAGGATAAAGCAATTCTCTGATACTTATTTCTACGCCCCGGCTATAACGTTCTTTAAAATTCCGCCTGGCCAGCATTTGCTGAACAGAAAAAGATTCTGCCAACCTAGCCACATCAATAAAAGTCATGGCAGATAACCACTCGCTATTATAACGCCACTCTACTTTATCTAAGTTTAAAATTTTTCCCAACTGCTTCTTATAATCTTTCATATTCTCTCGCACCTGTTCGATGGTTAAAAATGGCCTCTTGGAAAGTTTGTCTGAAGGATCACCAATCAGTGCTGTAAAATCACCAATAATTAAAACTACTTGGTGTCCTAATTCTTGGAAATCCCGCAGCTTCCATAAAGGAATGGCTCGACCTAAATGTAATTTAGGGCCAGTTGGATCAATACCTAATTTTATCCGTAAAGATTTGCCTGATAATAATCTATTACGCAGGTGTTTAGCAACAAAGACCTGTTCCACATTACGAGTTAATAATTCGTCAATCTTCTTTTTATTAATACCCTTTTTCATATTCTATTTTCATTGTAGCACGTAGCTTGCTATAATTAAATAAATGGAATTATGAAAAGAAAAATTTCCTCACCCTATCGCCAATCAAGTTGGCGACGGCCCCAATTACACCGCACAGTTAAACGACATGATTACAAAAGCTGGATCTGGCGTTTATTGATTATATTTTTTTTACTAAGCGCAGTTGGATTGATTGGTTTGTTTGTTTGGGCTAGTCGCGATTTACCCACTCCCGAAGGCATTGCCCAACGAATCGTCCCCCAGAGTACCAAAATCTACGATCGTACCGGACAGATTGTGCTATATAATATCCATGGCGAAGAACGCCGCACTAGTGTTGAGTTAAACGATATTCCTGATTATCTTAAACAAGCCACTTTAACGGCAGAGGACCGAAATTTTTATACTCATAAAGGTTTCCGCTTTACGTCCATGCTTCGTTCTTTATTAGTTAATATTTTAAGCCGTAGCCGAACGCAAGGCGGGTCAACTATTACACAACAATTTATTAAAAATGCCATCGTCGGTGGAGAAAAAAAATATACCAGAAAAATTAAAGAGGTTATCCTAGCCTATCAAATTGAAAGAAAATTTTCTAAAAATGAAATCCTAAAATTATACTTTAATGAAATACCTTACGGCTCTAACGCCTATGGCGCTGAGGCCGCGGCTCAAATGTTTTTTGGCAAAAGTGTTAAAGATTTAAATTTAGCAGAATGTGCCCTGCTGGCAGCTATTCCCAAAGCGCCAAGTTATTATTCACCATGGGGAACACATAAAGATGAATTACTTACTCGTCAGCAATATATTATTGATGAAATGGTAACTTTGGATTATATCAACGCTGATACCGCTAAACTAGCCAAAAACTATAAATTACAATTTATTTCTAAAACTGAAAATATTATCGCGCCACATTTTGTCTTTTTTATTAAAGAACAAGTGGCTACTAAATATGGCGAGCGAATCGTAGAACAGGGCGGCTTAAAAATTATCACTACTTTAGATATTGAGGCGCAAAAAAATGCCGAAGCTGCCATTACCGAAAATGCAAAAAAAAATAATTCTTACAACGCCAACAACTCCGCTCTAATTGCTTTGGATACTAAAACTGGACAAATTCTAGCAATGGTTGGCTCGCGTGACTTTTTTAATGAATCAATATCTGGACAAGTTAATGTAGTAACTCGTCCGCGCCAGCCAGGCTCTTCTTTTAAACCTTTTGTTTATGCCGCTGCTTTAGCCAAAGGTTATACCCCCGACACTATTTTATTTGATGTAATAACTGTCTTCAAAACTGAAACCAAAGATTATGAACCACATAATTATGATGGCCGCGAACACGGACCTGTATCTCTAAAAAACGCTTTAGCTGGTTCTTTAAACATTCCAGCTGTTAAAACACTTTATTTAACCGGTATAAACCAAGTATTAGATCTGGCTAGTCAATTGGGTTACACTACTTTAAAAGATCGTAGCCGTTTTGGTTTATCCTTAGTCTTGGGCGGCGCTGAAATTAAATTAATAGAGCACGCTAATGCTTACGCCACACTAGCCCGGGAAGGTAATTTTTTGCCTTCTACTGGAATTTTAAAAATCGAAGATGCTACTGGCAAAACTCTGGAGGAATACCAAAACCAGCTGATAAAAAAGTAATGACTGAACAAATTGCCAGACAAATTACTAATATCTTATCAGATAATTCTGCTCGGGCTTATATTTTTGGTACTAATAACTATTTGACCTTGCCCGATAGACCAGCAGCCGCCAAAACAGGCACTACTAATGACTACCGTGATGCTTGGACTTTAGGTTATACGCCATCATTGGCAGCCGGGGTTTGGGTGGGAAACAGTGATAATAGTGAAATGAAGCGTGGAGCAGACGGTTCAGTCTTAGCTGCCCCTATTTGGCATAATTTTATGCAAAAAACTTTAACTAACAAACCCGCAGAAAAATTTGTATTACCTGAATCTGTTGTTATTAACAAACCAATGCTAAATGGTTATTTGAGCGGAGAAGAAGTGTTAATAGATCGCGCTAGCGGCAAATTAGCCACTGAATTAACTCCTGAAAGTTTTATTGAAAGACGGCGCTATAAACAATATCATACTATTTTACATTATGTCAACAAAGACGATCCTTTAGGAACCATACCCACCCATCCTGAAATTGATCCGCAATATACTAACTGGGAAACGGCGGTTACTCGTTGGGCCAATAAACAAGGTTATACTAACGAACAACCGCCCACCCAATTTGATGACGTGCACATTGCTATTAATCAACCCTCTGTTAATATTACTAACCCTGACGAGAATGAAACTATTAAACAAAACCCTATAACCCTCGCTGTCTCTGTGGCCGCTCGTCGTGGCGTACAGCGAGTAGAATACTTTTTAAACAATTATTTCATTGGAGAAAGTAAAATTCCTCCTTTTTCCCTAACTTATCAATTTACTGACGACTGGATTAATGGTTTTCATAATTTAACTGCCAAAGTTTATGATGATGTTGATAATACCGCTGAAGATAAAATTACTTTTAATTTACAAACCACTCTGCAACCATCTCCTTACCGCGTCTCCTGGTTAAATCCTCAAGACAACGAACGATTAAATCTTAGCGAATCACCAATCGATATCAAATTGCAATTTGCCAATCCTGAATATTTAACCAAAGCAGATCTTTACTACCAAACTAGCGAAGGGAGTTCTAATTGGTTGGGTTATATTAATCAACCCCAATCCATCAGTAAATTAACTTGGTCGCCTCCAACTATTGGGTTTTATAAATTATTTCTTATTTTGACTGACAAAGCCGGAGTGACTAAAAATATCCGTCCCATTACTGTCACTATTGAATAATTTTGATTTAAATATAAAGTTACTGCCTAATTGGCATGATAATATAATTATATTCACCATTAGTTGCTGGTTTTAATAATCCAGGATTATTGGTATCAACCAAAGACAATTTTATTTCCTTATCGGTAATTGCATTAAGCCCGTCTATCAAATAACGATAATTAAAAACAATTTCATTGATTTCGCCTACAATCTTATTAGCTATTAATACCGAAACATCTTCTCCTAGTTGGCTGTTAACTGAAGAAATCTGAATTGTTTTTTGTCCAGGATTAATATGCAAACGCACATCGTTTATACCAGCCCTGGTAAATAAACTAGCGCTTTTTACTGCTTGTAAAAAAATATTGCGATCCAACCATAGTTCCGTATTAAATTTTTTGGGAATTATTTGTTTATAATCTGGAAATTGAGCGGTAATGATACGGGAAATAATTACCGTTTCGCCAACGCTCCACATTATTTGATTGTCGCCAATCTGTATATTTGTTTCTTTAACTTCTTCGTTGGTATTAGCTACTCTGATCACTTGCTGAACAGTTTTTAAAGGAATAATTAATTGCCCTATTCCTAATTCTCCTTTTAGTATTTCAATTATTTTTTCAGCTAGTCGGTAACTATCTGTAGCCACTAAAGCAATTTTTTTGTTATCCAAAACGTTTAACAGCACGCCGCTAATTTCTGGTCTATTTTCATTAAGATTAACAGCAAAGGATACCTGTTCTAACGCTTCGGTTAAATCTTTACTAGTTAATGTAGCTATTTTTTTAGAAACAATTTCTGGGATTACTGGAAAATCGTCTGCAGCTAATCCATGAATAATTGTTTGGTGCCCAGCGCAAATAACTTTTAAATTTAAATCATTAACCTCTAGCTCTACTTTTTCGTTAGGTAACAAAGACACTAATTCAGTAAATAATTTTCCCTGAACAGTTAAAGCCCCCTCAGAAGAAACCTTAGCCCTAACCCTAGTGACTACCCCCACCTCTAAATTAGTAGAAGAAATAGTTAGACTTCCTGTTTCGGTTTTCAATAAAACATTATTTAAAATAGGTAGACTTAAATTACGGCTCGCAACGCTACCGGCAATTAATAAACCTTTATATAAATTTTCTTTAGTACATATAATTTTCATAGTAGTAGTTGTGTAAAACTTATAAAAATATATCTTTTGCTAATTATTTATTGAAAAATATTTGTTAATAGAATGTGTTTGGTTTAGGGAAAAGCAGCGAAAGAAAGGTGTCTAAGTTTGGCTTAGTTGGAAAAAATTAAGTATTGTAAAGTTGTTGTCGGATAAAGTGGATATCTTGTTGAATAGATCCTCCTTTGTTTAGCTCGTTAGTTATTTTAATAAAAGCATGCATAGCGGTGGTGTGGTCTCGATTGCCTAATTCTTGTCCAATAGTTGGATAAGATGCTTTGATTTCATTACGCATTAAATACATAGCAATTTGACGTGGTATTACTAATTGTTTTTTACGACTACTGCCCAATAAATCATCAATTTTAATATCATAATATTTAGCTACAATATTTATTATTTTTTTAACAGTTACCGCCTGTCCTCGTTCTTGTAAGTTGGCGGTTTGCAAGATATTTTTAACCGACTCTACAGTTGGTTCGTTATTGTTTAATTGATGATAAGCTACGATTTTATTTAAAGCGCCCTCTAATTCACGAATATTGCTTTGGATAGTAGAAGCCAAGAAACTAACAATTTTAGGATCAAGTTTAATATTTTTTTCCTTACATTTAGCTTCTAGGATAGCGGTTCTGGTTTCTAAATCTGGACTTAAAATATCAGCTAACATGCCCCATTCAAAACGAGATACCAAACGATGCTCTAAAGTGGGTATTGCTTTAGGCGGGCGGTCAGAAGTTAAAACAATTTGTTTATTAGCTTGGTGTAAGGTATTGAAAGTATGAAAAAATTCTTCCTGGGTACCTTCTTTGCCGGCTAAGAACTGAACATCATCGACCAGTAGAGCGTCAACGTTACGATAGGTGTTTTTAAATTTTTCAATTCCACCCTTACTAATTGCTTCAATAAATTCATTAGTAAATTTTTCGCAAGTTAAATAAACTACTTTTTTGTTAAGATGTTTTTTTAAGATAGCATTTCCAATGGCTTGTAGTAGATGAGTTTTTCCTAAACCAGCACCGCCATAAAGAAATAAAGGATTGTAGGTTTGGCCTGGGGATTCAACTACAGCTACCGCGGCCGCTCTAGCTAATTCATTATTTTTACCAACCACAAAAGTTTCAAAAGTATAATTTTGATTTAAATTAAGATGTTGATTATTAGTAGACGAGAGGACAACAGCTGTTGGTTGGTCGATAAAATTAAGAATTGGCTTATTGACGCTAACTTGATAAATAATCTCTTTGATTTCTTGGTTGCCAATGTTTTTTAAGGCTTTAAAAATATAATCGTGATATTTTTTTTCCAACCAAGCTTTGGTAAAGGCGTTTGGTACTCCCACAATAACACAGCCATTATTATTTGATTCAATAAAAGTGTTTTTAAACCAAGTAGTAAAATTTGCCTTACTAATAAGGAGTTCTAATTCACCTAAAGTAGATTGCCAAAGTTGATCGTTGTTCATGGTAATTATGAAGCATTATTTTTATACCATAAATAAGTAAAGTGGAAAACTAGTAAAAATCTTATTAATTGTTTATAGGTTGTTTATAATCTGGGGATATTATAAATCTTTGACCTTTAAGTCAAGGATTGGTATAGTAAAAAAGCTTTTATATGCCTAAGAGAACTTTTCAACCAAATAAAAGAAAACAAGCTAAAAAACATGGTTTTCGTAATCGCATGAAAAAAACTAGTGGGCGACGAATATTAGCCAGGCGGCGACAAAAAAATCGTAAGCGATTATCAGTTTCTGATTAAAATGTTGCCAGCTAGGCGAAAATTAAGGGATAAACGCGATTTTAATCGTGTTTATAAATACGGCCGGCGCATCTCCTGCCCTTTTTTTATTTTATGGAGTTTGGTTGTTAACCAAAAACAGCTAACTAAATTTGCTGTGGTTGCTTCAATTAAAAAATTAGGTAAGGCAACGGCGCGTAATCGCGGTCGCCGTCGTTTATGGGCTTTATTAAAAACAGAATTAGAGGCAGCTCCGTCTACTGGTTATTGGTTGATTTTTAATTTAAATAAAAGTATTATTACAGCCAAATGGCCTGAATTACGAACAACTTTTAAGCAGATTTTTCGAAAAGTCAGATAACTTATGCCCAATATTGTAACATTAATAGCGCGGGAAATAATTTTAAAATTAATTAAGCTTTATCAAAAGACTTTTTCTCCTGATCATGGTTGGGGCAGATCATTGTTGCCGCATGGTGGTTGTAAATTTCAACCCACTTGTTCGGAATACGCTTATCAGGCGGTAGCTAAGTATGGGGTAATAAAAGGTGCTATAATGTCAACAAAGCGCCTATGTCGTTGTCATCCTTGGCAAAAAGGCGGTTTTGATCCAACTCCTTAATTTTTAATCGTTTTAAATATTTATGTCTCAATTATTTACGACAATTTTTTATCAACCTTTATTTAATTTACTAGTTTGGCTTTATAATTTTACTGGTAATAATATTGCCATAGCTATAGTTTTATTGACGGTTATTATTAAATTAATTCTATATCCTTTTTCTAAGCAATCTATTAAATCTCAAAAAGCACTTCAGGAATTACAACCCAAAATTAGTGAATTAAAAGAAAAATATAAGAATGATAAAGAGAAGATGACTAAAGAAATGATGGCGCTTTATAAGCAGGAAAAAGTTAACCCTTTTTCTTCTTGTTTGCCTTTGTTAATTCAATTGCCCTTTTTGTTTGCGGTTTTTCAGGTATTTAGTCATGGACTAAATTCTGATAGTTTTAATTTATTATACCCTTTTGTAGCCAACCCTGGTCATATTGATCCATTTATTTTTTCTTATGATTTAAGCCGCCCAATCTGGATTTTTGGAGTATTAGCTGGTATAGCCCAATATTATCAAACCAAAATGTTATCCAGGAAAAAAGCTGCAATTAAAACTGAAGTGTCCAAGGATGAAAATATGATGGCGGCCATGAATAAACAAATGTTATATTTTATGCCAGTATTAACTGTAATTTTTGGTTTTAGCTTGCCTGGCGGTTTGATGCTTTATTGGTTTATTAATACGCTGTTAACTATTGTCCAGCAATATTTAATGTTTGATAGAAAAAAACAATTAACTCCTTCAGCCAATGCTTCGCTTAACTGATTTAAAAAATTTACCTGTTTATACTAAAAGTGGAAAATATTTAGGTAAAATTTGTGATATAGAAATTGAACCAGTAAGCCAGTTGGTTTTGCGTTATCAAGTAGGCCATGGAATAAGAGTTCCTGGACTTTGGCGGGGGCGTCTATTAATTACTCGAGAGCAAGTTATTTCCATTACTGTCACGGCCATGATAGTAGAAGATTCTGCCATAACCGAAAAAACACCAGCTGAGGCGAGGTCGGTGGCGGGCTAACTATAGATAAGGAGGATTTATTTACGCAGGGTATTTTGTAATATAGGGTGGAAAATGATTTTTCACCCTTTTGCTTTACAGAGACTATTAAGTATAATTTATTTTAATGAGTTGTTACCAAGAACTGGTCTCTTTGCTCAATATTTCGAAAGATAATCTGAACACGTCCCGGGTAGTAGCGATCATCATTGTTTTTGGGATAAACAGATTTTACCCATTCAAATATTAAGTTTGGATCGCCTGTGAGTTTGTTGTCGTATTTGATATTAACAACCCATGGCTGCAGGCGGTAAGAATTTGTGGTAATGTGAATGTTATAATAATTTCTGCCGCAAACTACCAAAGTGAGTTTTTGATTTGGTACTGGCGGTAGAGGATTGATGCCCGCTACTTGTGCGGGGGTATTACTTATGGATACTGCAATGACTATGCTAGTAACAGCAACTAAAATAGTAGCCAATATTAATATTGTTGGTAAATTTAATTTTGGCATAATTTTATCCTTTCAAAGAAACAATTTTGATTTTAGTTTGTTGATTTTTTGATTTATCATACCTTACCCCAAGGGACATAGAAAGTCAAAACGAAAAATTACCCTCGCGTTAGTGTAGCGGTTGGAATACTTTTTAAATTTTTATTTAAATGTCGCAGAATACTCCAGCCTTTTAAGGCTGGAGATGAATGCGACACCATTCCGAGCGTCAGCGAGGATATGTTAAGCTTATAGATTACTTGAATTAACCTAAAATTTCCTTAATTGATAGTACATTTCGATGA
>CAZGYI010000030.1:0-10882 GCA_964530635.1 uncultured Gammaproteobacteria bacterium
AAATTTTTTCTCTATCTTCGCTGTCTTGAAATTGTCGTGCCAGATTAAGCAAGTCATTTTTATCTATGGATTGCACTTTCATATCGATGAGATACTTTTTAACTTCTTGGCTAATATCATCTATGATTAAAATAACTTTACCGTCGTCTAATCTTTCTTTATCAAAATTAGATTTTAATTCCGCGTAAATATTTTTAGCGGCACTCATATTTGAAACTCGTAATTTCTTAATTTGATAGACAACGCCGAAATTTGTTGATAAATCTACGCCCGCATCGTGCGATGATGTCCTCGTATCCCTATAAATTTTACAAGCAAACTTTTCTAAATGCACTTTGATAATAGCAAAGCCAAAAATTTCAAAATTAGACGCATTTTTATCAATGTGTTTTTTAATAATTTCTATAAATTCGGCGAGGCTAGACGATATTTTTACTCTCTCGTTGTGTTGAGCAAGTTTAGTTATAATTCCTAATTTTTCATCAATAAACTCTTTAATCCTGTCGGGTAGCCATACCGAAAGTTCACTTGCACAGCCTTTATATAAAGGATTTAGTTGGTATTTTTTATTACCGATTACTTTTATAACTTTATGTTGTGGTAAATTTCTGGAAGAATAAGCATCGTAATAGACGCCCCCTATATGAAGATTGTGTCCAAGATATTTTTTTAATTCTTGCACTGTTTTTCGGTAGATACCCCTAATTTCTAAATCACTAAAAACATTGTGGTTCGTTCGTAGATATGCCTTAACTATGCCCAGTGTTATAACTGGAAAAAGAATTTTTGTTTGCGACCTCTTCAGCATACGCTCAATAGCATCTTTAACTTCAACTGGTATTTTTGAATTATTTTTATTCATAAATTATCTGGATAAAAATACATTGGATAAGGATTTTGCAACATTACTCCGCTACGGCGGCTAATTCTCAAATAACCATCTGGCTTTTTCCAAATAATTCTATCTCTATACCTAAAACCTGCTTCTTGAAAAATTTTTGTTGCGTCTGCGACAATTGGATATTTTTCGCCATCAATCAACATATCGTCAATATTTAAAACAGCGATTCGTCCGTCTTGCAAAACTCTAAAAGTTTCTTTTGCAAAATTTCTTAACACACCAAGATATTGTCCATATTCCTTAAACAACCCTTTGTAATCAAAAGGCGCATTGAAATATGGCGGAGAAGTAATCATCAAATGAACGCTTCTGTCCGGAATTTCTTCCATACTCATACAATTTCCAATTATAAGTTTATGAATTGTTGGCATACAATACGTTTGCTTCAATCAAAGTTGTCCCCGATCCCATAAATGGATCAAGAATTGAATCTCCCTTTTTAAAATAATATCGCAGAAATACTTCTACCAACTGAGGGATAAATTTACCTAAATAAGGATGTAATCTATGAACGTGTTTAGTTCTCTCATATTCTCTCACTCCTGAGAATGATAAATCTACCCCATTGATAGATGTTTCCGTCTTCTTTTCCATCTTTACCATAGTAACTGTTTTGGTGGCGTACATATTTTTTATTCTACTTGATAATATAATCTTTTACAACCAAAATCTACATCAAAAACTTATACTGACAATCGTGCCCGCCGTCTTTGTGGATCTCGGCAAAATTGTCTAACTTTATCGATTCAATTATTTGCTCAATGATTCCTACATATCGACCTTTTAAATCGGCCAATTCTTCAGCGGAGCCTAAAAAGGGAACAGACCAAACATTTTTGTTTAAATACCAATACTGACAATTAATTACTTTTTCCTGCAAAAACTCTTGGGCCGCCAACTGATAAATTAATAATTGATCCCGGTCTACTTTTTCCAAATTACGGGGCGGATTTTCACCAGTTTTGTAATCAATAATATTAACGCCACTGTCTGTTGCGTCCATTCTGTCTATTTTGCCAACAAATTTATAATCGCCTAATTTTATTTTAAAAAACTGCTCAATATATTTTGGCTGGGGCGGATTTTCCTTTAAGCTATTATAAAAAATCTTAATTTGTTCCAATCCCCTTTTTTTAAAATCATCACGTTCTTTTTTATTTTCATACCAATCATCCAGCCAAGCTGCTTGATAAATTTTTTCTAATTCTCGAAATTTAGGCAACTGTGTCTTGCTTTCAATTTTAACGCCCTCGACAAATAAACCAAGCTGTTCTGATGATAGCCGACTTTTCCAAAGCTTCATAAAATTCTCCAATGCCTTGTGCATACTGACACCAAAACTTAAATAGGCATTGCCAGGAGTAGGAATTTTAAGTAGATAGCGATATTTAAATTCCAATGGACATTTTAAATAACTGGAAATAGAAGAAAAAGAAAATTGTTCCGGAATTAAATAAGTAACTTTCCTCTTTTGATTAGTTTCCTTCTTGTCCAGCATCAATTCGTCTTTTGATGACGCTTTGTTACTTACCTCTTTTTTAACTAATTCCAACTCATAAAGAAATTGCGAGGGTTTTCTTTTTTGCTTACCAAAATAATCAAGAGCGTAGCTAAAATATAAACCTTGTTTAGCCCGAGTCATAGCTACATAAAACAAACGCCGTTCTTCCTGGAGGTGTACATCGCCTTCGGGCAAAATTTCTTTGATTAATTCATTAGGTAAAGCTATAACTTCACGCCGTTCTGTAGACGGGAAACGCCGGTCTACTAGTTGCACAATAAAAACGTATTTGAATTCCAGACCTTTGGCTGAATGCACAGTTATTACTTTGACCATTTCCGGCCCCTCTTCCCAAGACGGTGGCAATTCACCTTCTTCACCTGCTTCCAGCTCTAAAGTAAATAAATTCAAAAAATTATTTAAACCTTTGTCAGTATTATCTAATTCAAATTGCTGAATTTTTTTGAAAAATGCTGTTAAAAAATTTGCTTGTTTAATAACCTCGTAATTATCCTGATTTTGCACTAACCAGTCGCTGACACCAATATCGCGTATCACCCGCAAATAAGCTTCCGAGGCGGTTTTCTCGCGAGCGAAACTGGAATGTTTGGTAATAAAATTTAATAAATTATCAACTATTTTCTGGCCCTCGTTTGATAAAGGAATAGTCTTAGCTTGACTTAAAGCTTCGTATAAAGAAACTGCTTTACGGTTAGTAAAATATAATAACGAAGATAAATCACCGCTAGGTAATCTAAACCAGGGTGTGGTTAAAACGCGGTAAAGGGCCTGGGACTCGTGATAATTGTCTAACAGTTTAAAATAAGCTATTAAATCCAAAATTATGGCTTCCTGATAAAGACCACGGCTAGCTACATATTCAAAAGGCATATTGGCTTTACGCAAAAATTGCAAAAACGGCTCGGCCGAAGCATTGGCCCTGACTAGAATAGCAAAATCATTCCAAGATACCCTGGAATCTTTATTTTTTAATTCAATTATTTTATTTACTACTCCACAAGATTCTTGGTGCATATTGCCAAAAGTTAAAAGTTCTATTTGACCTTTGTCTTGACTCGTGGCTTTTAATTTTTTGGATAATTTTTTTGCGCCCTGACTTAATTTAACCCCGGTACTAGTCCCGCTAAGCGGGACAGTACGGGGTTTCGCTGCGCTGAAAACATCTGGCACAGACATTTGGCGCAGCTTCACTTCTAACCGATAGGGATTATTTTGCTGAATAAATTTATAAGATAAATCCAAAATATCTTGCGTGCTGCGATAATTGGTAGTAAGTAAAATCTCCTTAATTTTGGGATAATCTTTTTTAAATTCCAAAATATTAGAAATAGAAGCGCCGCGAAATTTAAAAATAGACTGATCGTCGTCGCCTACTACGGTAATATTATTGGCGGGCTGTGCTAAAATTTTTATCAGCTCATATTGAGCATAATTTGTATCTTGAAACTCATCAATTAAAATATATTTAAACTGTTCGCGGAAATGTTTTAAAATCTGGGGTCTGGTGCGGAAAAGTTTTAAACAATAATTAATCAAGTCGCCAAAATCCAAAGCGTTGTTGTCTAGAAGTAGTTTTTGATAAACATGATAAGCTCGCGCTACTTCTTCTAAACGTTTTATTTCTCCCTCTTCGACTTCATCCGATCCCTCTTTACCCTTACTCTTACTCGTATATTCTCCTAAACCCGCGTCTAATTTTTTACTCTCAGCTAATTTTAAATAATCTTCCGGATATACTTCCTCATCCTTAGCGCGAGAAAAATGCTTTAACAGAGTATGAACAAATTTAGTGGCATTGCCTAAAGGACGATAATAATCCAAATCAAACTTGTCTAAATTTTGCTTAACCAAAAGCCACTGCTCCGTAGTAGTAAGAAGCTTAAAATCTCCGGGCAAACCAATATCTAAACCATAATCTTTTAACACGCGTTCGGCAAAAGAATGAAAAGTGGAAATCCATAAATTTACATAGCCCATAGGCAATAATTTATCCACCCGCTCTTCCATTTCACCTGCCGCTTTATCAGTAAAAGTCAAAGCCAAAATCTGGTTGGGTTTAGCTTTACCTTGAGCTATTAACCAAGCAATCCGCCTGGTAATTACTGTGGTTTTACCAGTACCAGCCCCAGCCACAATTAATAAAGGCCCCTCACTATGCGTTACCGCCGCTTGCTGCTCTTGGTTTAAATCTTTAAGCAAATCATTAATTCCTGACTTTTTTACCATAACTTTAGTTTATCAACACTTGACAAATTAGACTAGGTGATGTAAAAACAACGCCGACAATAAAAATTGCCGGCGTTTTTATTTTTTATCAATTCATTCTATTCTTCAATCCTGGGGCCTAAGGGCTTGCGCTCGCGATGTTTGCGTACCACCTTAAGCCGAGCTAATTCTTTTTCTAATTTAGCTGCTAAGGCCGTATAATCAACCGCTTCAACTTGTTTTTTCTCCATTAAATCCTTAGCCCGCTGTCTAGCCTCTTCAGCTCTGGTTTCATCTATTTCCTCTGCTCTTTCCGCAGTATCTGCCAACACTACAATTTTACCAGGCCTAACTTCGATAAACCCGCCCGATACTGCCATTGAAATTTCTTCATTGCCAATTTTAACTCTGACCTCACCAGGAACCAACGAAGAAACTAATGGTAAATGATTAGGCAAAATGGTTATTTCCCCCATTTTGGTTGGTAAAGTAATTGATTCTACATTAGGCGCGTCAAAAACCACGCGTTCGGGTGTAGCTATTTGAAAATGAAGAGTTTTCATTATAGTAAGAGTTAAGTGTAAGTGTAAGTGTAAGAGAATTTGAGAAGAGAAAACTCTTACTCTATCCTCTTACTCTTGCTACGCTGTCACTTCCTCAATTCCACCTTTCATATAAAAGGCTTGTTCTGATTTATCATCGTGTTTTCCTTCTAAAATTTCTTTGAAACCGCGAATGGTTTCTTTAAGCGGCACATATTTACCGGGTGTACCAGTAAAAGTTTCGGCTACGAAAAACGGCTGCGATAAAAAGCGCTGAATTTTTCTGGCTCGCGCCACGGTTAATTTATCCTGTTCTGATAATTCATCCATACCTAAAATGGCAATAATATCTTGCAAATCCTTATAACGCTGCAATACGCGCTGCACTTCACGCGCTACTTGATAATGCTCTGGGCCTAAAATTTGCGGATCCAAAATAGTAGAAGTGGAATCCAAAGGATCAACTGCTGGGTAAATACCAAGCTCTGATAGCGCACGAGACAAGACTACGGTTGAATCCAAATGAGCAAAAGTGGTGGCTGGCGCTGGATCAGTTAAGTCATCAGCTGGCACATAAACCGCTTGCACTGAAGTAATTGAACCTTCGCGGGTTGAAGTGATTCTTTCTTGCAACTCACCCATATCTGTAGCTAGAGTTGGCTGATAACCCACTGCCGAAGGAATGCGCCCTAAAAGCGCGGAAACTTCTGAACCTGCTTGGGTAAAACGGAAAATATTATCTATAAACAAAAGTACATCTTGTTTAGCTTCGTCACGGAAATATTCTGCCAAAGCCAATCCCGATAAACCAACTCGAGCGCGCACTCCAGGCGGTTCGTTCATTTGCCCGAAAACCAAAGCTGTTTTAGATAAAACGCCGGATTCTTTCATATCATAATATAAATCATTACCCTCACGAGAACGTTCGCCTACGCCAGCAAAAACAGAAATTCCGCCGTGCTCTGAAGCAATGTTACGAATTAATTCCATAATCACTACAGTTTTACCTACTCCAGCGCCGCCAAACAAACCAACTTTTCCGCCTTTAACAAAAGGGCAAATTAGATCAATCACTTTAATACCGGTTTCAAATACCTCAATTTTAGTAGACTGATCAGTAAATTTTGGCGCTTCACGATGCAAAGGATACTTAGCCTTAGTCTGGACCGGGGGTAAATTATCTATTGGTTCGCCTAAAACATCAAGCATGCGCCCCAAAGTTTCTTTGCCAACCGGAATAGAAATCGGCTGACCAGTATCTTCTACTTTCATACCGCGCTGCAAACCATCGGTTGAACCCATAGCCACGCAACGCACGGTGTTGGAACCTAAATGCTGCTGGACTTCTAAAACCAAATGTTGGGGGGCAGCTTTACGTTCCCCCTTGGAAGTTAATTCCACTTCCAAAGCATTATAAATCGTGGGAAGTTTTTTTTCAAAAGCCACGTCGACCACGGGACCAATGACTTGTATAATTTTGCCTGTGTTCATAAGTTTAGTTGTTAGTTAATAGTTTTAAATAATTGATTTAATGGTTTTATTTATTGCCGTACACATCTCTACCTCATCAACCATTTCATTCACTCTAGCAGTTTCATATTTTTTTAAAAACTCCTGTAATGCACCCTGTTTTGCAACCTCATCCCATTCCTGCTCACTAAACTCACTAGGCAACTTACCGGTCCGCTCGAACATTTCTCTTTGGGCCCTAACTAACTTTAGAGAGCTGTCCCTTACGAACGCATACAACTCTTTAAAAGATATAAAATTTTGTAGTTGGCCAGTCCGACGATGGTTTGTAAATTTCTTTTCTAGTTCAGCTACTGTATCAGGATTAGCTTTACTAAAACGTTCTAAACCACGTTGCCAGACGTCTTCTTCAGCAAATACATCAGGACCGCCATCTATATCACCTTCTTTTAACTTAGGATTATCGTCTATCTGTTTTGGGTGTCCTAGTTCGTGGATAGTGGTAACGAATGATAAGAAAACATCGCCTTTGGGAAAACGAACCAAGATGGAACCATCTTGAGAATTAGATTCTCCTCTACCTTGTAATTCTAGAGGCCAGGATAACCTTTTAAATGGTATGGTTTCAGAATTTACAGTAACAATTGGCTCAACCGTTACCTTATCCATAGAATATTGCTCTGGTATATATTTTTCTTTTCCTAACATGTGGGTAAATTTAATTATCTATTAATTATTCTCCGATTCCTATCCACCAGGATGCCGGTTCATCGCCAATAATCTTTAAATTTTTGATTTTTATATTTTGCATTAAATTATCCTTCCACTGCCACCCGTCCACCAGTAATATCTGCTAACTCCGCGGTAATAGATTGCTGCCGCGCCTGATTGTAAGTTAGGGTTAAAGAAGAAATCATATCTTGAGCTGCATCCGAAGCATTGCGCATCGCCAACATTCTAGCTGAATGTTCTGAAGCGTCAGATTCTAACAGTGCCTGGTAAATTTGCACCTCCAACAATCTAGGAAGTAAATCTTCCAACACTTGATCGGGACTTGGTTCAAACAAATATTCATAATTATAAAAATAAGCTGGCTCTTTTTGAGCTGACTGATCTGGTTTAATATCGGGTAATCTAGCCTGACCTAAATCTATATCCGCCTCAATTTCAATTGGTAATAACTGCTTGATGCGCGGTTTTTGTACTACTGGAGAAATAAAATCTGTATAAGCCATCACAATACGATCGTACCTACCTTTCAAATAATCATCAATCAGCAATTTAGCTATTGGCGTAACTTCATCAATTCTAGTAGTAATATCTGCTTTGGTAAATTCTGCCACAATAGCATGTCCATGCCGAAACATAATATCGCGACCACGCTTACCCACTGCTACTAAATCAGCCTCCAATTCCACTTCTTGGCCTCGATGTTTTTGAATATATAAATTTGCTCGGTTAGTTAATTGATGATTAAAACCTCCGCACAATCCCCGATTAGAAGTTACTATCACCAAACCCACGTATTTTACTTTCTCCGGTTTGCGCAATAAAAGATGTTGTGCCGGCTCGGTGCGCTTAACTAATTCTTGTAACATTTGCCAACCTAAATTAGCATAAGTGCGAGTAGCTAAAACATTAGCTACGGCTTTGCGCATTTTAGCGGCTGACACCATTTCCATGGCCCGAGTTATCTGCTTGGTGTTTTTAATAGAGCGTATACGCCTTCTGATTTCTCTGGTTGCTTGGGGCATAACCCAGTATATCAACCTTGCTCGCTAAAAACTAAGCGAGTGCGGTAAATAGCTAAATGATAAGATCGATAATAATTAAACATAACAAAATTGATGGAAGTGTATTTTGACGAAACAAGCTTAAGTAAGGTTGTTAACTTGGGCATAAATTAAATTTAAAATTAAAAAATCAAAATGAAAAATTAAGCCATCATTTTCTTAACTTCTTCTATCACAGTTTTAATGGTTTGCTCAATTTCCGGGGTTAATTCTTTTTTATCAGCAATTTGCTTTAAAACTGGCTGATTTTTTAAGTAATGATGAAACTTTTTTTCAAAATCTGAAATTTTTTCTACTGCTATATCATCCAACAAACCATTAACTACGGAATACAATATGGCAATTTGATTGGCAACAGGTAGGGGTTCATACTGCCCTTGTTTTAATACCTCGGTAATACGCTTACCGCGCTCTAATTGTTTTTTGGTAGCTTCATCTAAATCTGATCCAAATTGAGCAAAAGCTGCTAACTCTCGATATTGCGCCACATCCAAACGCAATTTACCAGCTACCTTTTTCATAGCTTTTACCTGCGCTTTAGAACCAACGCGCGAGACTGATAATCCTACATTCACTGCTGGCCTGATACCTTGATAAAACAAATCACTTTCCAAATAAATCTGACCGTCAGTAATGGAAATAACATTAGTGGGAATATAAGCCGAGACATCACCAGCTTGAGTTTCAATAATTGGCAAGGCTGTTAAACTTCCTCCACCATAATCTTTGTTTAATTTAGCGGAACGCTCAAGTAACCTAGAGTGTAAATAGAAAATATCACCAGGATAAGCTTCGCGGCCGGGCGGGCGGCGCAATAATAAAGAAATCTGCCGATAAGCCACAGCGTGCTTGGACAAATCATCATAAATCAATAAAACATCCCGACCTTTATCCATAAAATATTCGCCCATAGCGCAACCGGCGTAAGGCGCTAAAAACGACAAAGCCGCTGGGTCCGAGGCTCCGGCTACTACCACAGTGGTATAATCCAGAGCGCCAAATTCTTGCAACTTGGCCACGATCTTTGCTACTTTGGATTCTTTCTGTCCAATAGCCACATAAACACAAAAAACATTTTGTCCTTTTTGATTAATAATTGTATCAATAGCTAAAGCGGTTTTACCAGTTTGCCTATCACCAATAATCAACTCGCGCTGGCCGCGACCAATAGTAATCATACTATCAATTGCTTTAATGCCAGTCTGCAAAGGAGTATTAACCGATTGCCTGGTAATAACTCGGGGTGCGATTTTTTCTACTGGATAATAAGCCTCGGCTTTAACTGGCCACTTGCCATCTAATGGCTCGCCCAAAGGATTAACCACCCGACCAACAATACCTTTACCAGTCGGGGCTGATAAAATGCGTCTCGTAGATTTAACTGTATCGCCCTCTTTAATATCTACATAATCGCCCAAAATCATCACCCCCACCATAGCTTCTTCTAAATTTAAAGCCACACCAAAAACTCCTTTGGGAAATTCTACCATTTCACCAGCCTGCACCTCGGCTAAACCCGAAATTTTGGCAATGCCATCGCCCACCTCTACTACCGTACCAATTTTTTCACCCGTTACCGCTACTTCAAAATCAGCTAATTTACTAGTTAAAGATTTTAATAAACTATCTTTAGTAATTTCTGTCATATAAGCTATTTAAAAAAATTAATTTCTAATTAATTAGTCGATAATATAATTTATCCAGCCTTCTTTTAAGACTAAAATCAAATCGTTCGCCGTCTACAGTAATTACTATTCCGCCCAATAAATGTGGTTTAACCTGCCAAGCTACTGTAAATTTTTCCACTATCGCCTTTTTTAAATCGTTAACTATTTCCTTTTGCTCCCGAAGATTAAGCTCTCGACTAGTTGCTACTAACACCTGGCGCTCGCCAGTCAGGCTGTGCCAAACTTCATTGACCTCTTGAATAATACGCTGACGCCAAGAAAAGTGCTTGTTTTTTAAAACTTGCCGCCACCAACGTTCAATAATTTCACCTTGTCGAGTTGGCGCCTTTAGCGCTTCGGTGATTATTTGTTTAGCGTAATAGCGAGGGTTGACTTTCATAATTATTTTTTCTGATTACGATTAGTTACCTCTTTAACTGCTTCATCAATAACTTTTTTATCCAGCGTTGGAGTAGTAACTTTGCTCAAAATCTTAGCTACAGCCTGAACCACTAAACTAGAGGCCCCCCTTTTCACCTCATTAAACATCTCTTCTTTCTCTACCACAAATTTCTGTCGCGTTTCCTCTACCACTCGCTCGGCTTCGGCGCGCACCTTTTGTAAAGTTTCCTGGCGCTGAGTTTCACTTCTGGCTTCCCCTTGGCGCTGAATTTCTTCCGCTTGTTTTCTGGCTTCGGTTAAAACCTCTTCTCGAGTCACAGTTAACTGTTTCATTTCCTGCTCTATTCGTTTAGCGTCGGCTAAGCTTTTCTCAATCTCCC
>CAZGYI010000031.1:0-9997 GCA_964530635.1 uncultured Gammaproteobacteria bacterium
AACCAATATCTAATATTGTCTTTACGCCGTGAGGAATAAAATCCAACATCTCGTGGCGGACTTGGCTATAGTAATCGATTGGTTTTACTGATAGATTATGTAAGTTTGTATTGTAGCTCATATTTCCCTTTAAATAATTTCTGGCTTTCGCCTAATTGGTTTATATGTGGAGTTTTTGAATGATATGTACAAAAATTTGTATGATATATGGAATTAATTTATAAAACTACTAAATATCCAAATTCTTTACGTTCTTGGCATGGGTGTGGATGAAACGTTTGCGAGGCGCCACTTCCTGCCCCATTAAAATATCAAAAATTTCATCAGCCTTAGCTGCGTCTTCAATCGTTACCTGTTTCATTAAGCGCGTAGCCGGATTCATAGTGGTTTCCCACAACTGATCAGGATTCATTTCACCCAAACCTTTATAACGCTGAATATTTACTCCGGCGTGCGTGGAAACAGCCTCGCTCAACTCTAATTCTGGCACCTCTGCATCAACGGTTATTGCGGATTCTTTAACCGCCTTAGTCTTACCTTTGGTCGCTGCCTCTTTTTCTTTAAAAGATTTAAACTTTTTTAAAGCGCTATCTAATTCATTTTCTGAATACACATACAGTGATTCTTTGCCCCGCTGTAATCGATATAAGGGAGGCTGGGCAATATATAAATGTCCTGATTGAATAACTGCTTGAAAATGACGGTAAAACAAGGTTAACAAAAGTGTACGAATATGCGCGCCATCAACATCAGCATCCGTCATAATAATTATTCGTCCGTAACGCAACTCTGCTAAATCAAACTGCTCGCCAATATTAGTTCCTAAAGCAATCACTAAAGATTTCACTTCGTTGTTAGAAAGCATTTTATCCAAACGTGCTTTTTCCACGTTTAAAATTTTACCTCGTAAAGGCAAAATTGCTTGAAAATATCTGTCACGCCCTTGCTTAGCGCTGCCGCCAGCTGAATCTCCTTCTACAATAAACAATTCGCTCTCTTGAGGATCGCCTGAGGAACAATCAGCCAATTTGCCGGGTAAAGTAAAGCCATCTAAGGCTCCTTTGCGTAATACTGATTCGCGAGCAGCCCTGGCTGCCAGGCGAGCACGCGAGGCTAATAAACATTTACCTAAAATTGCTTCGGCATCGCGTGGATTTTCTTCCAAGAAAACCGCTAAGGCATCGCCGACAATTGACTCCACAATTGGTCTAACCTCGGCATTGCCCAGTTTAGCTTTAGTTTGTCCTTCAAATTGCGGGTTTTTTAACTTGACGCTAACTACAGCTGTCAAACCTTCTCGCACATCTTCGCCAGAAAGATTATCATCTTTTTCTTTAAGATAGCCTTTGGCTCGACCATAAGCATTCAAAGTACGGGTTAAGGCGGTTTTTAAACCAACCAAATGCATCCCGCCCTCCACTGTATAGATATTGTTGGCAAAACTAAAAACCGTTTCTGTATATTCATCGGTATACTGCAAACCTGCTTCCACTAAAATTCCCTTTTCCTCTTTGGAAATATAAAATACTTTATCGTGTTTGGCTTCCACATGAATATTTAAATGTTTAACATAAGAAGCCACTCCGCCTTCAAAATAAAAAATATAAGATTGATACTTTTCCTTGATTCGTTCATCGCTCACTACAATCTTAACGCCCTTAGTTAAATAAGCTTGCTGGCGCAAATGATCTAATACCGTACGCCAATCATAATCTAACACTGTAAAAACTTCGGGATCTGGTTCAAAAATAATAGTAGTACCCGTGCCGCGGGCGGAAGATATTGGCTTTACCTTGCCTGTGGCTTTGCCTCGTTTATATTCTTGCACCCAAAGTTTACCGTCACGCTTGACTTCGGCGCGCATAAACGAAGATAAAGCATTAACCACGGAAACACCCACGCCATGTAAGCCGCCAGAAACTTTATAACCTTCACCGCCAAATTTTCCACCGGCATGCAGTTTGGTTAAAACTGTTTCCAAAGCTGATAATCCGGTTTGCTTGTGTTTTTCAACTGGAATACCGCGTCCATTGTCTTCTACTCTAACGCGACCTCCTGATTCTAACACCACAGTAATAGTCGTAGCATGACCAGCCATAGCTTCATCAATAGAGTTATCTACCACTTCCCAAATTAAATGATGCAAGCCTTCTTTGGCAGTATTACCAATATACATTCCCGGACGTTTTCTCACCGGATCCAAGCCCTCAAGTACTTGAATTTGTTCGGCAGTATAAGCGCCTTTGATTTTATCTTTTATTTCTTTTTTAGACATAATTAAATTAATTATTCACTATTTATTAAGTGCCCTATTTATTTCATTAATGGAAAAGTTATAAGATGTCATAAGTAGTTCTCGAATCTCCTGATCATTTTGCCCACCGACTCTAGCTTCGCGGATAATCTGCTCAATTTCAGGACGGTTTTCATTAGTAGATAAATCTTGCTGACTACTAACATTATTTGCTGGAATAATCACCTCAAGACTATCCGCTAATCCTCTAGTAAAAAGATTAACTAGGATAAATAAAATAAGAGCAGTAATGGTTGCCTTGAAAGCCACACTCCACGATCGACCGCTAATTTTTAAAACTAATCCTAGGAGTATACTCAAAACAATAATAGCAATATAATAACCTAGGATAATTATCCATAAAAGATTACTGTTCATTATACATGCAATTTCTTGACAGCGACCTAAACTTAAACTGATAAAAAATTCATATATCCCAACGAGTAACGATCGAGTCCCTGGTATTATAACCAGAACACACCATAAAACCACCCACGTAATTGCTGTATACAACCAGAGTAATTTACTATCTTGGTGTAATTGCTTTTGATTATCTATCATACTAAATTAATTAATGATCTCTAACTTGTGCGTTAAATTCTTTAATTAAAATTTTCTTAATCTGATCAACTATTTTATCCACTTCTTCGCTCTTTAACGTGCGCTCTGGGTCGCTGAAGGTTAAATGAAAAGCTATACTTTTCTTTTGGCATAAAAATATAATGATATTAAAATGAAAATATGTCTAAAATTTAATAACTATCTACCTTTATTTTATGGTTTTTTTAATAATTTTACAAGACTATTTTGTGGCTAAAATTGAACCTAAAATATAATCTTTCAACTTGTTAATTTATCTTTATTTAATCTCCGGGTTAATAGAACGTATAATCAAACGATCTGTAATATCTATAAATTGATAACGTTTACTAATTGTAGAATAATATGAACGATCAGGCTCTAATTGTAAATTAGTGCCTAGATAGTAATTAAAAATATAGCGAAAGGTATTAACAGAAGTCATGTTACTTGACACCAAATCAGGCGGAGCATCAGGTAACAACATGGCACTAAAAATACTAAAACGTTCATCCAAGTCAGTTGACTCGCGCGACTCAGTGTCAAAAAACAAACCAGGACCATGATCTGCTTGTAAAATAATAATGGGGGGATAAGTTGAACGCGCAATAATTGAATCAACTAACTGTAATACTTGACTATTAACAAATTTAAGCTGGTTGATATAAGCGAAACGATAAGCGGATCTTTCCTCCTTATTGCGTATCCAAACACTACCATCGCCATGACGTAAAAGTATATTATCATTCACCGATTGACCATATTCATTAAAGACAAAAGGAGGGTGGGGAGCTATCAAATGAAGGAAAGCAAATGTTGGCTCTGAATGATTAGCAATATCAGGAAATAGTTCTAATCGAGAAAGTAAGGCGCGCCGATACTGGTCAACTTCGGTAGGAAAGTAAAACCATCTTAGAAGTTGTGGCACCGGGGTGGTGCTTAAAAATATATTCTCAAATTCTGTAATATTATAAGTAGGTCGTAAATAATAATCAGCGTTAGGTAACTCGGTGAATGGGAAACCCGATGCCATAGCAATGGTTGTATATCCGGCCGATCGAGTAATACGAAAAACAGCATTGTCATTAATGTAATTCCAAAGAGGATTCCAATCGACTGTTTTATTACCTACCGCTTTAGAAAAATCTTGTAGGTGACTAAGATTTAACACTGAAGCCAAATGTAATAATGTTTGATTATAGTTACTGCGGGCATCAGATAAAACCTGGAAACCGCGCTCGCTAAGCTGATTAAGAAATAATGAATTGTCGTAGTTATAATGTGATTGTAAAATATCATCTCTCCCATAACCATCAAGTATAATGTAATAAATATCGGGCAGGGGCTTTGATGGTATTACTGTTGTAAAAACTGGAAAAGTATATTCTAGAGTATTATTTTTTTTATGAAATACCCAGACAATATGTAGCGCAACGTTAAGTACTAATATTAATCCAACTAAATTCATAATTCGTGATATAGAAACAACTTTTTCCTGCCAACGAAAAATTAATACCCAAACAACAGCTATAAAGGCTAAAGAGTTAAAAAGTACGATAATTGCTGACCATGATAAAAAGATATGCTCAAACGCGGTATAAAGATGACCATAAGAAAACCAAGTCAAACCAATTGTACTTACTAAAACAGCTGTTAATGCTAAGGACTTTAATTTAAGAAACAAAATCATCCAAACAACCACAACAAAACCAATTGAAAAAATCAATGGCCTAGTTAATTCGATCAAGGGAATAGGAAAATCGTATAAATTAGACCAATACAAAGATAGGGGTGAAAAAATTGCAATCATTAATGGATGATAGGGAATATGACGCATTATCAGTCAGCTCGCTTTTCTAGAGCATAAATAACCCGTTTAGATTCTGGCAATTCTCGTTGCCAACGAATAGTAAAATATTCACTTATAGCTGATTCAAATCCTCGACGATGATAATCGGTAAAAATATCTCTTCGTGTTTCCAAAAGATGACGAACGCGAGAATCCTCTTTTGGTATAAACTCAACCAAAACATGATGCCCGATAGTAGATAAAAAATCAGCAATATTAGATAAAGGAACATTACTGCCGATAGCCAAATGATGTATTAAAGCTAGAGCTAATACAGAATCTACTGGACTGCGTTCAGCGAGATTAGCACGTTCCTTATTCATCCAGCCTAAACCCGGACTAGGATTAAGTAAATCAACAACCAAAGGAAGAAATAATTTATATCCCCTAGTTAATGCCCCTTGATAGGCTAAATCAACTGTTCCATAGTCATTGTCCATTGCTATAACATAAATACCACGTTCCACTGCCAGCTGACTAAATGAACCGGTATTTGCCCCCAAATCCCATATCATCTTAGGTTTTGTCTGATCAATAAATTTTTCAACCAATCTTTTTTTAGTAGTAAAAGCCCTATCTGAATAGTTAGTTCCTTGATAATAGGTGGTCCAAGTATCATGCGGCGGTTTCCAACGTAATGAGGTTACTGTTTCAGATAAATTCTCAAAAAGTCTATTCAAACCAACTGATGTTAGCTGGCCTTTTGGAATTGCTTTACCGCCCTTTTTGTACCTCCGCTGACTCCAGGCATGCAGATGAAGATGTAATAATAATCCCAGACGCACTAATGTTGATCGGGGTAATAACTGGGTTACCAAATCAAGCGGTATTCCATAAAAATAAGTACGAGAAAATTGAAGAATCCTAACATCCAAAGTACTGGCCAACGCCAGTGGTGCTAGAAATTGCTCACAAAATTGTCGGTAACCACTCCAAGGATTTCCTTCTCGATAAATTTCGAACGACAGAGAATCTATAAAAATTGGATGACACCCATCAAACATAACATTAAATGCATTACCGTCTTTAAGAACCAAACCATATTTAAGCGAACGTCGCGCAATATCTAGCACCAAAAGCGCAGCATCTTTAAAAGCGCTAAAACACCACTCATAAGGATAAGAAGTAAACTCAATCCTTTTTGGTTTGAGTACTCGCTCAACTCTACCATTGATTCCTGGCGGCGACTTTACTTCTTTATGGGGAATAAGTAAATTATTTTTAACTAATTCATCGTAAAGTCCCGAGCGAATTAAACGCTCATAATGAGGTCGATAACTAGGTTGAACCGCTCGATAAAACTCGTTTTTAAAAGTAAAAATAAACCCACTTGGATCGCGGTATGAACCCGGATGACGAGTAATAACTACTTTTTCCATTTACTAGTAAAATAACGAAATAATGAAAAAACCAATTTTGATAATCGCTTAAATTGATATCTCACTGCAAAAATAACTCCTACAATCGTAGCAATTATAATTTGTACAAAATAACTACCACTACCAAGATCTAAATAAGCGTAAGCTGTATGTGGTAGTATTAACAGAAAAGATACAAGTATAATAATCGACGAAAGTAAACTAAAGCGTAATCTAGTCACCAACTTCACAAAATTTAATAATTGATTATATTTTACAATATTCTTACTTTTAATTTTTTTGTCTTTTTCTTTTGGCATAATAAAAATTCAAAAACTATTGATTAAGAATAGATAAAACAAAGATTAGATATTCGCGCATCTTTTTCTGTAATCAACAAACCACCGTCATAAAAATCTAAATTTCGCGTCTGACGCATTTTATGCCCCAAAGTAGCCGCGTCTTTATTATTAAGTATCTCCGCTAATTGATCTATAAGCTTAACATGGTGTCCAGGCGCGCTCCTCACTTTGTATCCCGCTTTAGCTATCAGCGCTATACTATATTTAATAAGCGGATCATAAGCAAATTTAAAAATCACTTCTGGTACTTTTGCTTCTTGAGCAATAGCTAAATCGTGTAAAGCTGTTTTTTGGTATTGTCTTAGCTGTGCCAATGTAAAATTAAATTTCTGAAAATACTGCGTATCAAAAACTATCATAAAATCTTTAGATACTTGCCTGAAAAAATATGTTTAATAAAAGGATTGTGAGTTCGTTTTTTAGCCGCCAATTCCGCAGGGGTAAGATTAATAACATTAATCTCTCTGCTCACTTGTTTTTGTAATTGACTAATAGCCCTCTGTAATACTAAGGAAGAATGTTTACCAACCGCCAAAACGTCTATATCGCTTGAGGCATCCATTTTATTTTTAGCATAAGAACCATAAAGATAAGCTACTTTAACTCCTGATATTTTTTGCAACACACTAGTTAATTGTTTCTCAAAGCCTATGGTCCGTAAAAAAATATGCCGGTAATCTTTTAATAGTGGGTATTTTTTATTTAAAGAATAATACCTTTGTTTACCCCAAAATTCGCTTTGCAAAATACCTTCCTGCTCTAACTCTCGCAGTTTACGATATAAATTCTTAGGATCAACTGCTAGTAATTTGGCTAACTCATTAACATACCGCCTAGCTTGAATGTTAAGAAAAAAATAATTTAGAACCTTTTTACTAACTTGAGAATGTCTTAAAATCATATTGTAATCTTACCATAATTATGGTAATATTTTACCATAATAACCTACTAAACCAAAATCCGACGCCTGATGAGGTATATTGACCTTTGATTTTTTTGTCTTTTTCTTTTGGCATAATTTTAATTATTTATAAACAAATATTTTTTACCATAGTTATGGTAAAGCTTTACCATAACAGTACTTATCTTATACGTTTCCTGTCATTCCGGCCCCCAATTCATTGAGGGAACCTAGAAAAAATTATTTCTGGATTCCCGCTTTCGCGAGAATGACAATGGGGCTCAAATTTAATGATCTCTAATCTCCGCATTAAATTTTTTAATCAGGATTTTTTTAATGGATTCCATTATTTTATCAACTTCTTCGCTCTTTAACGTACGCTCCGGACTGCGGAAAGTTAGACGGAAAGCTATACTTCGCTTTCCCTTGCCCAACTCAGCTGATTCATAAATATCAAATGGTTCTACCGCTTCAAGTAAAGGAGAAATATTTTTAAATGACAAAACTATATCTTCCCAAACCACTTCCTTGGCTACCACCATTGATAAATCGCGAATAATCTCTGGAAATTTGGCGGTTGGCTGATATTTTGGTAAAACTTGCTCTGCCGGCAGGGCAGCCAAACTAATCTCTACTGCTGCTGTCGTTTGAGGTAGATCATACTGACTAATCAAACTGGAGTTAAGTAAACCCAAATGTCCAACTATTGTTTTGTTAACTAAAATATCCAGCGCGCCAGCTGGTAAATACCAATCATGCTGACGGCTAGTTAATTTGGCAAAACTAAATTCTAAACCAAGACGACGGGAAACATTTTCCAATAACCCCCTAATTTCTCTTAACAAAGAAACTGGCTGCCCTTTTTTAACAGCTGCTACCAAAGCCAAATAATAAGGTTGTTTAGGTAGTCTAGCTGTCTTCTTATTATCCGCAGCAAAATCACCTGCTTGATTAATAAAAACACGCCCGATTTCAAATAAATGCACCGAATCAAACCAACGCAAATTATCTGCCACTTGTTTGGTTAAATTGGGTAAAAGTGAGGGCCGTAACAAGTTTTGACTACGGTCCACTGGATTGACTAGTTCTAAACAAAGTTCAGTAGTAATCTGTTCTGTTCCTAAACTGCGCCCAAAACCAGCCAGAGCTTTATCTCCTAAAAATGAATAGCTCAAAGTTTCAGTCCAACCTGCGCTTACTAAAAATTCGCGGATTTTCTGACGCCTAATTTGCGCCGGGTCTTTAATTGGGGGTTTGGTAGAAAATTCTGGCAAAGTTGGCTCAATTTTACTGTAGCCATAAATTCTAGCTACTTCTTCTAGTAAATCCTCTTTAATAGTAATGTCGCGGGTAGCGCGCCACGAGGGCGCCTCTACGGTCCAGGTCTCCGAAATGTCATCGCGAGGACCGTTTGAACGGGACGTGGCGATCACTTTAGATTGCTTCGCTCCGCTCGCAATGACATTAAAGCCCAGGCTTTCCAAAATCTTTTTAATGGCTTGGGGTTTAATATTGGCGCCTAATCTTTGATTAAGCCAAGAAGGATTAACATTAATTACTGGCTGTTTGATTTTAGTAGGATATTCATCTACCAAAGATGTAGCTATTTCCATTTGAGGATTCAATTCACCTAATAAATAAACCAAACGTCTAATTGCTAAATCTGCCAATTCAGGATCAAGCGCCTTTTCAAAACGCATAGAAGCTTCGCTGCGCAAATTTAATGCTGTTTCAGTACGACGAATACCAATAGGATCAAAGGTAGCGGATTCAATTAAAATTGCTGAAGTTTTATCATCAACCTCGCTCTCTTGCCCACCCATTACTCCGGCAATAGCCACTGCCTTATCTTTGTCAGCTATCACTAAAGTATTTTTAGGCAATCTTCTATTTACACCATCTAAAGTAGTAATTGTTTCTCCAGACTTGGCTTCTCTTATTATAATATGAGCCGAAGTTAATTTTTTAAAATCAAAAGTATGCAAAGGTTGTCCAATTTCCAACATCACATAATTTGCCGCGTCTACTAAATTATTAATTGAACGCATACCCAAAGCATCCACTCGATTTTTAAGCCATAAGGGAGATGGCGCAATTTTTAAATTTTTAATCACCACTCCCAGATACCGCCAGCACAACTTGGGACTGTTGATAGTAATTTTTAAATCGGATGACTTACTTTTTTTTATTTCAGCTAACTCGGGGGTTTTTAAACTAGTCTGCCACAGAGCCGCTAACTCACGAGCCAATCCCCAATGCCCCCATAAATCCGGCCGGTGAGTTATGGATTTATTATCAACTTCAATAATTAAATCGTCTTTACCCAAGGCTTGAGCCAGAGGTGTACCTGGTTTATCTTTTAAATAAGATAAATCCATAATGCCATGCTCGGGTTCAGTTGGATCAACTAGACCTAATTCAGTCGCGGAACAAGCCATGCCGCAACTTTTAACACCGCGAATAGTAGCAGCTGCTAATGGCTGAAATTCCCCTTCACCATGCCACTTAACCAAAGCACCAACCTGGGCAAAAGCTACTTTCATACTTTGGCGCAAATTAATGCCACCACACACCACTTCTAATTTTTTATTACCGATATCAACTGTGGCTAATTTTAATTTATCAGCATTAGGATGTGGCAAAACTTTTTCTACC
>CAZGYI010000031.1:10022-10260 GCA_964530635.1 uncultured Gammaproteobacteria bacterium
TCAAACTTTCAGCTTGATCTTCTACTCCTTCCACTTCTACTACACTCATAGTTAAAACTTCTGCCAATTCTTTAGCTTTAAGATTTTTGGGTTTAGCCATTAGCTCTTTAATTGTGTTGTAAGAAATGTACATGTAAAAAATTTAAAATGTAAATATCAAAATGCAAAATAATAAATTATAGTTAAAAAAATAATAAAATAATTTTGATTCCCGCCTGCCAAAGCTGACACTTAAAAC
>CAZGYI010000032.1:0-593 GCA_964530635.1 uncultured Gammaproteobacteria bacterium
AACCGCGGACCTACTCCTTACCATGGAGTTGCTCTACCAACTGAGCTACAACGGCCCAACTTCACTTGGGTTTGCACCCAAGTTACGATGGGCGAGAATACTTTTAAATCTAAGTCTCTCGCCCTCCATAGCTTGAGTGTAACGAAAGCGACGGAGGGAGCTACAACGGCAAAAGAAGGGGTGGGGTCAATTCTAAGCTACATCGGCTTAATTGTAACTTACTCAATTAATCTATTACTTATTTACTTTACGTTGTTTCTTTTTTTCTTTATATTCTTTAACGGCAGACCCATTATTTGTTTTAAAGTAGAAGAATCAGTATGCCGCCTAGGTCTTAGTTTTTCAACTAATTGACGTATCTCCCTATCGAATTGGGAAATTTTTTTATTCTCTGGATTTACCTCCCGCAAAACATCCAGAGCGCTTTGAGCATCTGTTGGACGCTTATTTACTATACTGATTTCAATAAAAAAGTCAAGAATACGGGGATTGGTCGATTCTAACAACCTAGCTTTATTAATCGCCTCCCAGGCTTCCTGCGCTTGACCCAAATCTTTATATAATTGCGCTAAATCAAAATAAACCTGACTAGT
>CAZGYI010000032.1:603-9760 GCA_964530635.1 uncultured Gammaproteobacteria bacterium
CGACGGCTCTTTTTCCAAATAGCGCAAATATTCTGCCTTAGCGCCATCTAATTGGCCTCGACCTATTAAAGCCTGGGCTAAACCAATATGATAAATTGGTTTAGTTGAATGATGACCAACTAAATAAATATAAAGTTCCTGGGCCGACTCATAATCATCTTTGGCTAAATAAATATCCCCCAAACCCTCATAAGCTTTTACCTCTTTAGACGACTGCCTAATAACTTCTAAATACAATCTTTCAGCGGCTTCAAAATTTTCTTTATCAAACTCTGTAGCGGCCTGTTTATATAAATCATCCAGAGGTTTTAAACCTTCAGTCTTGGCAATTAATTTCTGTTTCATTTCTTCTTCCAGGGTCTTGATTTTTTGCCTCAAATTTTGGCTATATTTTTTTAACAATTCTTTTGTTGGCCGAAAAGTTTTTTGCAAAAAAGATCCTAGTGTAGCAAATTTACGAATCAATCGTGCTTCAGTTAAATCGGTTTTTACTTGTTGTTGTTTAATATTTGCCAGATGCTCGGTATCAATCATTTTTAAAATCGGAAATTTCTTAACCAACATCCAGATAATGCCAGCTAAAGAAAGTACAGCGACTATTCCTAATAAAATATCAATGATCATGGTAATAACAAATCCTAATCAGCTAATTTTTTAACTAGCGAAATAAAACGGCGAGCATCCACAGAAGCGCTACCCACTAAGACTCCGGAAATTATCTTGCTGGGTAAAAAATCTACGATATTGTTAGCATCCACGCTGCCCCCATAAATTATTCTAACCTGCTTATTAACCGCTGCCGCTGGCCATAAATCATACAAAGTTTGACGCACTACCTGTGCGGTATGCTCGGCTTCCTCTCCGGTAACTGCTTGCCCTGAACCAATCACCCAAACCGGTTCATAAGCTATAATCAACTTAGCTTCTGCGTCTAACTGCACCCCAGCTAGGGCTCGTTTAATTTGCTCAGCAATCACTAAATCCTTATTCCCCTGCTGCCGCTGGCTAAAAGTTTCTCCCACACATAAAATTGGCGTGATCCCAACAGTCAAAGCGGTAATTACTTTATGATTAACCATTTGATCGGTTTCTTTAAGATAATTACGACGCTCGCTATGTCCAACAATCACATACTTAACTCCTAATTCTTGCAACATAACAACTGACACTTCGCCAGTATAAGGTCCGGTTGATTTCCAAAAAACATCCTGCGCACCCAAAGCCAGATTATAACCTTTAATTAATTCTTGAGTATCGGCTAAAGCTATAAAAGAAGGAAAAATAGCAATAGTAAAATCTTTGAGATAATTGTTAATTCCCTTGATTAAAGCTTTAACCAACTTATTATTTTCAGCCAAAGTCAAATTCATTTTCCAGTTGGCTAAAATTAACGGTGGTTGATTGAATTTGGGCATAATTTATTAAATAAAAGATTTAAGTATTTTGTTCTTGGGTTGAAGGTTCAGCAGCTGACATTCTTTGTTCTAATAACTGTTCTAGGGTTTCTGGTGAATGTAAACGATCGTAATCTGGCAATTTGGTAATATCGCTCAGGCCCAAAAAACGAACAAAATCTACAGTTACTTGATAAATTGGCAGCGCTCCATTATCTAACTGTTCTACTAAACCACGAATCTGTAAGTTGCGTAAGATTAAACTGCAATTTACTCCTCTAATTTGTTCCAGTTCTGCTTTACTAATCGGACCGCGATAAGCAATTACTGTTAAAGCTTCTAATTGTGGCCGAGTTAACTCGCTTAATTCTTCTTTTTTTAAAAAGTCACGAATCAATTTGGTATGTTCAGGGCTAGTAACCAGCTCTACTTCCTGACCATGCTCTACAATTTTTAAACCCCCGCCCTCTCCCAAACGCTGCTTTAATTCAACCAAAGCCTGCTTTACTTCTTCAGTACTACTGGCAATAATTTCTGCCAACTTTTTAATTGTTAGCGGTTTAGCAGCGGCAAATAAAATGCTTTCTAATTTTCCAATTATATCATTTTTCATTAGGTAAAGAAGTTATGCTTATATCTTGAAATAATTCAGCTTGTTTAACAATAATTTCTCGCTGTTTAACCAATTCTAGTAAAGCTAGGAAAGACACGATAATTTCTGTTTTATCTTTAGCTTCAGCTACAAAAGTATACCAATTTAAATGTGCTTTAGCCAGTATTTTTCTTTTTAAATCCTGAATTTTCTCATTAATAGAAATTGCCTTGGTTAAAGTAATTTGCGGCAATTTAATAATCGGCTCTAATTTCTTTAAGACCAATTCCCAAACTTCCTTAAGTGTAGCGTCGGTTAAACCTTGGGGTGGAGTAAATTTGGGCTCGTCTTTTAAAATTAGAGGCTTCTCGCGAGCATGACGATTCCATATTCGGTTGATAACTTTAGCTGCTTCTAAAAATTCTTTGTAAATCTTAAGCTGTCTTTCTAATTCTTGTTCCTCTTCCTCGCCACCTAAATGCAACATAGGTAACAGCACACGAGATTTTATTAGTAATAATTTGGCTGCTACCACTAAAAAATCTGCCACCTCTTCGGGATTTAAATCAATCGCCTGCTGAAAATACTTAATATACTGATCAGTTACCTGGGCGAGTGAGACTTCGGCAATATCTAACTTTTCCTGCTCAATTAACTGCAGCAGAACATCCAACGGCCCTTGAAATTTTTCTATACTAATTTCGTGCATAAATTAAAATTAAGAAAACCTATGCAAGAATTCTTCACGTGACATAGCGCCTACCATAACATCTGTCGGTTTTGGCTGCTTATCTGGTTGATATGGCTTATCTCGACGAGCGATTGTAACCATTTTTAGTATATTATCGCGCTGTCCTGCCTCTACTGGTAAATCTGGAAATCTCTCAAAGCCCAAAGAACCCGCGGCGGGGTGTGACATCATCCATGATAAACCGACCACCGCCTTAACTTCGGGATGTTCACTAAGCACTTTTGTCACCTCTTTAAGCGATTCTTGTAGGGCTTGCCAACCCCAACGCGATTGCTCTGGCCAACTTATCTCCATAATTTTATCTGCCACTATTACCCTTACTTCACCAGCGGTACCTGCAGCAATGGTAAATTCCCACGGCGACGTAGTTACGTAACAGTCCATTTGTCCGGCCTTAAAAGATTCACCGCGTATGCGCTGTTCCAGCTGGACCGCACGAGCAGACACATCTGGATCAAAATAGTAACTACGTATGAAAGGCGCAACCCGATCAACGACTAAACCAACGAGTTGTTCATTGTCTTCTATTGCTAAGCCATTAAGCTCGCTCTCCAGCTGTGCGATTTGCTCTGCGCCGTAAACGATTTCCAGATTACTCCGTTGCTCAGGGCCACCAAATAGAGTGTCGAAAATTTGGCCTGGTGTAATCTCGTTACGAGACATGGCAGCACTCACCTTTTGGCGCAGATCAACCAACGCCTGTTGATATCGCTCCTCGCGCCCAGCCTCAGCTTCTGATTTTACCCGCTCTGGCGCTTCTTGCGAGGCTTTAAATTTTTCTTGATTATCTATTTCCATCATAAAATTTTTCTACACGAATTTTTTGAGTACCAAAAACCTTTATTCATTATTCATGATTCTCGATTCTAAAATCTACTTCTTCTTCGCAAAACTCGCCAATTTTCCTTCAATTGCTTTAACAAAATCTTTAGCCTTTAAGTGCAGTGATTCTTCAAAACTGCCGGCCTGAGCTACTATTTTTTGTGCTTTCAAAACCGCCTTGTCAACATAAACTGGAATTTTATGTAAAGGACCGTGTATGGCTGAAATAGCGCCGGGTTTTATTTTAAATAACTTGGTCATTACATTTTCCCGATCAATATCAACCTTTTTTGCACCAGTTACCTTCTTCAATATTTTAAAGTCAACTTGATGAGAAGCAGGGAGCACCACTATGGCATGACCTTTATCTAATTTTACTACCAAAGCTTTGGCCACTTCTCCTAATTTTTTCTTTAAGGTCTGTGCCAAATCATAAGCAGTATAAACAGTTTTATGTTTTACTACGTCATATTTAATTTTATTTTTGGCTAAAAAGTTTTTGACTTTGACTGGAACCATATGATTTTGAATTAAGAATTAAGTCCGCCAGCTGGCGGATTAAATTATGATTTTGTATTTTGATTTTTTGTTTTAGTTTTCTTCATAAATGGTAGGGCTTGTTGCTCTCCCAAAAGTTTTCTGGATAATTTTCTTCCCTTAGGAGTTAATCGCACTTCTTTAGTATACCATTTATGAGTAGTGCGTTCTCCAAAACCAACCATTAATTGTTTATCTATTAAACTTTCTAAACTTTTAGTAATAATATTAATAATATCATCTTTTTTGGGTCTTTTCTTCTGCTGCTCATAAAACTTTACAAAACCACTGCGGCTAACCTTGGGCTGTCGCGAATAACAAGCGCGGAGAATATATTTTTGTAAGGGAGAAAGGCGCATATAATTAGTTCTTTGTTCCTCGTTCCTGGCCACTAGTAAGACTTTGACCAAGTTTATTTAATATTCTCATAACTCTATCTAACATCTCATCTACGATATTAAAATCATTATTAATCATTTGTAATTTTTTAGCTAAGTATAGTTGTGTTTCGAGCTCTGCCCCAGAAGCAAAAGCTATTCTAATAAAATTATGATTATCCGCTAAAGTTCGTCGAGCAAAACCTTCTGCTATATTAGAAGGGATGGAAACGACTGCGCGTTTTATTTGACTTGTTAATCCAAATTGTTCACTACTAGGAAATTTTGATGTTAATTTATAAACCTCCAATACTAAATCGCAACTTAATTTCCAAACATCTAAATCTTTATAGAAATTCATACGAGGAACGATTGACTAGGAACTAGTGGCTCTTAATACTCAATCCCAGCTCATCCAATTGCTCTCGGGTTACCTCCGACGGCGCTCCCATTAACGGATCTCTAACATCACCAGTTAAGGGAAAAGCTATAACTTCGCGAATATTTTTCTCGCCAGCTAAAATCGCCACCAACCTATCAATTCCCGGCGCAATACCGCCATGCGGCGGCACGCCATATTTAAATGCCTCAATCAAATGTGAGAACTGCTTTTTTTGTTCTGCAGAAAATCCAATTAAATCCCAGACTTTTTCCTGAATTTTTGGGTTATGAATTCTAATACTACCGCCGCCTACTTCATAGCCATTAAGCACTAAATCGTGCTGATATGAATGTACTTTGCCCGGATCTTTATCAAGCAGTGGTAGATCTTCTTCTTTGGGCGCAGTAAACATATGGTGCGACGGCGCCCATTGGCTTTTACCTGATCCGTGGAAAAAATCTTCTTTGGTTTGTTTGGTAAATAAAGGAAAATCCACTATCCAAGCAAAAGCAAGTTCATGAGGATCGTTTTTGTCTTTTCTTAAATCCGGCTTATCCGTGCCGTATTTTTTCATTACCTCATCCCATTTTAACCGCGGCCAAGGAGTAAAAGTTATTTTTTTATCTGGTAATAATTTTTTAACCAGCGAGGTAAACATCTCTTCGGTTAATTGCAAAATTTCCTCTTGGCTGGCAAACGACATTTCTATATCAATTTGATAAAATTCTCCCGGACTTCTATCAGCTCGCGCGTCTTCGTCTCTAAAACACGGCGCTATTTGAAAATATTTTTCAAACCCCGCCACCATTAATAATTGCTTGTATTGCTGTGGACTTTGCGGTAAGGCAAAAAACTTTCCCTGATGCACTCGTGATGGCACTAAATAATCTCGCGCGCCTTCGGGTGTGGATTTAGATAACATCGGAGTTTGAATATAAGTAAATCCCCTGTCAATTAAATAATCAATGACATACCTAATAACATTAGAACGCAACTTAATATTGTAGGCCATCCGTTCATGGCGTAAATCAAGGTAACGATATTTAAGACGCAATTCTTCTGCCGCCTGCCGCTCTTCATTATCTATTTCAAACGGCGGCGTGGCTGATTCACTTAAAATTTCTACTGACGAAGCTAAAACCTCCACCTGACCTGAAGGTAAATTTGGATTTTCGTTACCTTTTTTCCGGCCTTGTACTTTACCCCTTACAGCCAAGACAAATTCCGGGCGGATTTTGGACATTGCTTCCTTACCCCTGTCATCCAATTCAGCTGGCGCCAATACAACCTGCATTAGTCCTGTCATGTCGCGTAAATCAATAAAAGCAATTTTGCCCATATTGCGCCGGGCATTCACCCAGCCTTTGAGCAACACCTTCTCGCCGACTTTGTTAATTGACTCTTGTACAAAAATTCGATTCATATATTTTTCATATTTTCTTATTCGCGCGAATTAGAAATGGTTGGGAGTAGCAATCTGGCTACCGACGGCAAAACATCAGCTAACCGATAATATACCACCAAGCTTTCTTGCCTCCGTTCAACAATATCAAGGTGATGCAATAAACTCAAGTGCTTAGAAGTAGAAGTAAATGACAAATGGATACGATCGGCAATGCTAGCCACTGGCAGCTCCTTACTGCGAGCAAGTAACTTGATAATTGCCAACCGGCGCCTATTAGCTAATCCTTTTAATATTCTTTCTAATTGTTTCATGGAAATGTAGATGATTTAATACTTTTATCATATCATACTTTCATATTCGCGCGAATAAGAAAGTGATAAAAGTGATAATGACTGATAATGGTATATGGTACAGAGCGAGCGTAGATATGGGCGCACCTAAGGTAACGGGGGTGGTAACATCTGTGGCTCCACCGCTCCAACTAAAGGAGATTGGAGTGCTCTTAAGTTACACACGCTTTCCAATTCTTTCCCGACAGGAACTGAAACCAAAGCGCTGGGCAAAATCAGATTGTCATAATTGACCAAGGACAGTCCAGCTTTCGCAATAAGTCCGCGAGCGTCGGATTCTTGAGTGCCTTGTTTAAACTGAACGGTAATCCAGCCTGGCTTATAAAGTTTCTTAAACTCATCTGGTTCAGTCACATCAAAATTGGTATAGGTCGTTTTCCACTCATTAAGACATGAGGTAAGCAAAGTCGAACCAGTGGAAGCGTCAGAAGTCGCCGTCCGCTGTAACTTAGGCTCAATGATAAAAATAGGCTGCGACCATCGAACTAAACCAGTATCATATAATTTATTTGCCAAATTCAGTGAGTTTGATGCTGTTTTTTTATAATCCACTTCTAATACGTATTCTAATGATCCAGCGTAGTTTGAACTCGCGGGCCAGAAACTACGGCTCACAATACGTACAGGATAACTATTAATCTCCTCTAGAAAATCAGCTTCTTTGTCTGGTTTAACCGCAGTATTGATCCTATTGGTTAGGACCAATGGTTGTGTTTCGTTCGTTGTATACAGTACAACGTCTGCTGTCTTAACGTAAATCTCTCGTCTTAAATCTAATATTAAATTCCCTATATCCTGAGATGTATATGTGATGATAAAATAATTAGGACCACCCGATTCAATGCTCCTTACTCCAGAATATTTACTCAGCTTGTTCTTAATTTCAGCCAAGGTAACCAATCCGTCGGTCACCAACGATACTTTTCCTCCTGCCTGCATAAGCGTAATTTTCTGGCCACCGCCCCAATAATACCGATCATAAGACGCTAAAGAATTGGCAGCTGAACTGATAGAGTTATTAACTGAAGTTATCCGGTCAATTTGATTCTGTTTTTGTAGATTTGCTTGCTTTTCCAAAATCACCGCGCAACCAGCGGCAATAAGCAGCACGAAAATAATTGCTATAGTGGTAACAAATGATGAAGTAAAAAGATATTTTTTTAGATTCATAGTTTCTTATTTAGGCAAATTAGAAAGTGGTTCGTGGTTAGTTGTTGAATATTTTTTAGCGTCGCTGGATTCCCGATCAGGGCTTGTCCCGTACTTGATACGGGATCGGGAATGACGGTTTTTGTTTTTTTTGTCATTCCGAACTCGTTTCGGAACCTAGAAATTATTTCCTGTTCTTCTAGATTCCCGATTAGAGCTTATCCCATACTTAATGTGAAATCGAGAATGATAATGGAGTTCTGGAATAACAATGTGTTGTGATAAAAATAGATCTAAAATCTGTGCTTGACCGCCTTCGCGACACGCCCCAATGCTTGGCATTGGGGACTCAGAGCGCAAATAGATATTCCCGCGTCTGGATCGCAAAACGACAGCGAGGTGGCGGGCATACCCATATGCTTGGCATATGGGTAGCCACCGAGCGGCCAGACGCGGCTTGACAACCCTATATTATATGCTACACTATTATTATCACCATGAAAAAGACCCTGATAAGGTTAGTCCTTATTGGGGGCTTTTTCTATTATGGTTATTATTAACTTCCAACTTAGCACGTTGGGTAGCAAGGTAAACAATCGGAATGTTTAGCTTTCGCAGCAAAAAAGAACACTTCATATTAGGCGATATTAAACAACGGAATACGCCTCGCTCCTTCAGAAATTTTACTAACCCAGCATAATCGCCATCGCTTGATACTAATACTGCTTGTTCAAATCTCTTCTCATAGAAATCCGTGGTAACCTTAAGCACCAACTCGGCATCGCAGTTGCCTTTTACTTTTCCATTGTCATCATAAGTAACTTCTTTATAAACCAAAGTATAACCAGCTTCTTGTAAAGAAATGTACAAATCCTTGTTCTGTGGAATCAATCCAATAAACAAATAGGCGGTATTAATATTATATTTATCCTTGAGCCAAACTCTAAAACGCGCATAATCTAAATTCCAACCAAGGTCATGGATACCTTTATATAAATTCGCCGCATCAATATAAGCATTGGTTTTCATACTCAAATTTTTGTTTCCAATCTTTAAACAAAACTTCTTTTCTCTCTTTGTTTATGGCTTTGTTAATAAAAATTCGATTCATAATCTAAAAGTTGGTATGATCTTACTGATCAGGACGTACAGCCGTACAGGTACTACGTACGCATCTTGCCACAAAGTTTTCAAAATTTCGACACGGTAAATCAACTATTCCCTGCGTAACCAATTGGTCAGACTTGTTTTTGGACATAGCACCGGCACATGTCCATACCACACAGTCTGAATCAATTACACAAGCATCAATACTTAATGGTTTTTCCGGCTCAATAAATTTAAAGGTGGAGAGGATTTGGTCCTCCAATTTTCGCATCTCGATTGAACCGGCCCTCA
>CAZGYI010000033.1:0-9493 GCA_964530635.1 uncultured Gammaproteobacteria bacterium
CCAGCCATTGCTTTATTTTGTAGTTAGCTGCTGGATTGGCAGTTAAAACAACAGAAGCGGCTGTGGTGGTTTCGCTGCAATCGCCAGGACAATTAATACCAGGGCCGGTAACAGAACCGTTGGCAGGAGCAGGGTTTACTGTTAAAGTATAAGACGGGACTATACTGCTTTTATAATTAGCCTTGACTTCGGTAGTGTTTGTAAGAGAAAACTCACAACTTAAATTATTCTGACTGCCACTATTACAAACAACGCCGCTCCAATTATCAAATTGATAACCAGCTGCTGCAGTAGCAGTTAAAGTAACAACGGCGTTAATATGAAATTGCGCGCTGGCGTCTGAACAATTCAAACCGCAGTTAATTTGATTCGCTACATTGGGGTTGCTGGTACTGGTAACGCTTCCTACACCAGCGGCTAATACATTATCTAAATACTTTCCCACCGCCAATGTAACTACCTTCTCATTAAACTTAGCCGTTATGGTATAATTGTTAGTTAAGGCAAAGGTACAACTATTAAGATAATTAGTACCTTCCTGGCAAGTAGTGCCGTGAAACCATTGGCTAAAAGTATAATTGGAGTAGGCAGCAGCCTTTAAATTAATAATTTCTGAATAATTGCCAGTATAAGCGCATAAACTATTATTAATTGTACTATCACATTTAATCTTGTCGGGTGGCTTAGTGCTGATTACCAACCCACTATTAGCAACATTAACCTTAATATTTAAATTCTTTGGTAACGGCTTAAATTTCGCCGTAATAGTTTTATCTTGATCCATAGTAACTGAACAAGGATTATTCGTCCCGCAACCAGTATCCCCGGTCCAGCCATCAAAAGTTGAACCACCCGCAATCGGCTGAGCTGATAAATTAATTATGCCGTTATGTTGATAGGAAGCTTGGCAAACGTCTCCGCAATTAATTCCCGCTGGATCACTAATAACCGAACCCAAGTCCAAACCGTTGTTGTCCAAAATAACTTTCAAAATCTTTGCACTGGGAGCATCTTTAAACTTAGCTGTAATTGTCACGGATTCATTATTGTTACGGTTAACCGTACAACTACCATTCCCTGAACAAATACCGCCAAGATTGCTGCTCCATCCTACAAATTCCGAGCCTGTATTGGCAACGGCAAACAATGCTATATCCTTGTTTTGGCTAAATTTTTCCTGGCAATCGCCCCCGCAATCAATGCCTTCTGGATTACTATACACCCGACCAAAACCATCGCCTGTTTTAGCAACGCTCAAAGGAAAAACTTTATCAAATATCGCTTCTATTCTAATATCCTTACTCATCATAATAAAAGTGCAAGTGCTTTTGCCGCCACAAGTAACATCATCACTTTTCCAACCCATGAATTCATAACCTGAAGCCGTGTCAGCTACCGGTGTCAAAGTAATAGTCTCTCCATAGGCAAATCCTTGCCCCCAACATTTATTGTTATGAGGGGGGGGGTGACCCGGGTGGCACTGAAAACCAGCAAATGGATTACTTGTCACATTACCGCCAGCTGGGTCGGGGTTACCATCAGAAATAATAGCAACAGTTAAGTGATAAGATTGTAGATTAAAGGTAGCTTGAATATTACGACTTTCAGACATAGTAACCTGGCAAGGATTAGTCAATAGCCCGCAAACAGCGCCAGACCAACCGGCAAATTTTGAACCTATGGTTTTTATGGCCTCTAATTGCAACACCGTATTCTCTTGATACGATTCGCTGCAATCGCTGCCACAATCAATTCCTATTATATTACTTTTCACCATACCTGCCCCGCTGCCTGATTTAGTTATAGTTAAATCATAATAATTAATCGCCTTAGAAAAATAAGCCAAAACCCCGTAATTTTTATCCATGGTCAGGGTGCAGATTCCAGTACCTACACAATAATCATTCAAAGGAGTAAATCCTTCAAAAATCGCCCATTTAATAAATTCAGATCCAGCATCAGCTTTAGCAGTCAAAGTTACTGTTGAACCGGCAATAAAATTCTTAGAACAAGTACCACCGGGGCAATTTATTCCTACGGGGTCGCTTACAACTACCCCGGTGCCAGTATTAGTACCACTCATACCAAAATTTATCCCATAAACCTTTTCAAAATAAGCCACTACTAATTTATTAGTAGTCATAGTTACCCAACATTTATTTCCTTGCACGCTAGTACAACCGCTCCAACGAGTAAGCATTGAACCACGACCTGCCTGAGCAGTTAATTCAGCTACCTGTCCGTAACTATAGCTCGCGGCTGCTCCGTTAATCGCGCCGGTTCCTGAACCAGTCACGGCTGTAGCTAAAGTATAAGTATCTTTAGTAAAAGTGGCGGTAATGATTTCATTATTATCCATAGTAACCACGCAGGTATTGCCTACTTGGCTAGCGCAGTTAGCCGACCAGCCGGCAAAAGACGAGCCAGCGGCTGCGGTGGCTTGCAAAGTTACTCTTTGTCCGGAAATATTATAACTAGCCTGGCAAATACTGCCACAATTTATACCGCCAATAGCGCTGGTTACCACGCCAAAGCCGGAGTTGTTCTTTTGAATGTTTAAAGTAAAAGGCGGCTCTACTTGTATCGTTTGCCAGACTGTAGTATTAGTGTTGCATAAATTATTATTGTCAACGGGAACAGTGGGTACTTTCACGTTATTACCCCAATCAACTCCGCTAAATTCAAAATTAGCATACAGTTTGGCAGCGCTTTTGCCTATTGCCTGATATTGATAAATATAAGAGTCTGCTGGGCAGGCAAATTTTTTCTCCTGCTCATTCCAACAAGTATCCTTATTATAACCAGCAGGACAAGCGCCAAAACCGTTACGCGGATCTTTGGGCAGGTTTCCGCCCAAAGCTGCGCCTAAATTTTGTTGCCAAGATTTCCATTGGCTATTAGTCCAGCCCGCTACATAAGTTCCGGCGGTCAGTTGCGGCAAGGTGAAATTATGTAATTTGCCATAACGCGCCATTAAATCTGTCATATTTTGTAAATCATACACGCGCTGCAAATCGTTTTGCAGTTTAACTTTGTCTGAAGCCAAAGGAATATTAGTATTAAATTTCCAGGTTTCTACCAGCTGCTTGTAAATATTTTGCGTATCGCCGCCAGCTTTGGTATTAAAAGACAAAATATATTCGTCAGCGCAAATTAAATCTTTTCCGCATTTGGCATTGCCAACTTCTCCTAAATTAAGCGCGGTAACATAAACTGTTTGCCCGCCGCGCGCCGCCGCATAACCATCCACCTTAAAAGGACTAACGGCCCCTGGCGAGGTTATCAACTTATTTTCTACAGCATACTTAAGCCAATCGCCTGGAGTTAACCTGGAACTATTAGCATATATTCTCAAACCAATTACATCTTCGGTATCCTTTACATTAAGCAACATTTCATAATCCACGCCCTGAACAACTGCCAATGGGACTGGAATTAATTCTGGCAACAACTTATCCGCTGCTGTTCTTTGCCGGCAATATTTAAAACTAAAATTATAAGTAGAATCAAGAAATTCAAAAGGAACCTCGCAAATAAATACCTCCACATCTGCCGCGGCAGATTTTACTCCAGCGTCCATGGCGCTGCCATCGGCTGTTACTTTAAGCACGGCTTTGCCGTTTTTATCAATAGTAGCGCTTTCTTGCAAAGTAATGGCTTGAATATTAGTCGCAGTGGCAAAATCAACCACCTTATCAGGATCATTTTTCTCCCAACTAAAACTGGCTGTCAATTCTTGCTCATCGGACGCTGTGGCTGTGGCTTTAAAATCCTTTGCCTCGCTCTTTTTAGTAAACACATAAGCAGGGGGGGTGATGCTAACTTTGGCAATTTGGCAAATATCAGGTCCGGTAGTAAAGGTTGAGCTACAACCAACTGCTGAAGCAGCGCAATTCAAAACAGAGCCTGTGTTACCCATAATCGATTTATTTTTTACGGTAATTAAATGCGAACTATTAGCAGCCAACGGGGTTTGGAGCATAAATTTAACTTGGGTGTCATTAGCTTTGTCCGCCAATACCTTCCCGGGAATAGAAACGACTGAAGAAATACGCACATTATCCAGATATTTTGAACTAAAATCAAGTCCTGTATTAATACGAGCAATAGTTAATTGGGTGGTAGGACTATTGGCAGTAAATAAATGTCTAAATAATTTCCAGTTGTGGCTGCCAGAATAAATTTGTGTTTCATTATTAATACTTAATGAAAAATTACCGCTACCCCGCCAATAAAAAGAAACAAGATAATCCTTACCAACCTCTAAACCAGAAATATTCTGAGTGACCGACGCGGAACATTGAACCGTTCTTCTAAGTATTAAGGAGCGGCTTCCGTCCTGTGCTACGAGATTTGAAATAGAAGCACAGGTTGTATTCCATTCAGGACCCAAGGGTTCTTCAAAACTAGGATTAATAACTAAATTCTGTGCTGACACATCCATTAAGCGAATGTCTTCTATGGAAACCGAACTGGTTTTAACTGGTTCGTTAAAGGTTATAGTAATATCTGCGTTGCGACAAATGTTGCTACTGTTATTAGCTGGCGTAAAAGAATTAATTAATAAATCTCCAACAGCGCCCGGGCCAGTAGTAGTGGTGCCGACGGTAAAATAACGAGAATTACTAACCACTGTTACTGGCTCATCTACCATATCCCAACCGCCAACACAAGTCTCGCCCACTCTGAATTTAGGAAGCTCGCATTTTTTTACTTTAATTAATACTTGTTTTTTTATCTCAACTTCGCCAGATTCAGTATCAGCCGGAGCAGTAACCGAAGCTTTGGTATCGTCAATCCAGTTTGCAGTAAGTGGAATCTTATTGGAAAAATTTACTTGTCTGACAGCAGCGGTAAACCCCTCGCCATTCAAACTAACCGATTCTGGCAGGGACGGCTCTGGTTGACCCGCTGGCGACACTTTATTTGGCACTAATGAACACAAACCCGGACCTAAAGGCAAATTAGGATTGTAATCAAAAATTTTGCCTGAATTAGTAGTGGCCGTAGACAAAGCTGATGGATCAGCAGTTTTCACATTAACCATACTATTTATTTGATTAGCTCCTAAATCCGGAACTTTAACTACAATTTCATTATTAGTCCAAGCTTGCGACAAAGGGCAAGTAGCGGGCAGAGGAGCAGAAACTACTGTATCAAAAGTAACTACTCCCGGCGTCTTGCCAAAATTTCCCCCTTTAACTGTAATCCAAGCGCCTGGCGGACCAGAGCTGGGGCTTAATTTAGTAATAAACGGATTGCCATAAAATTGTACGCCATTAGAAAATACATCACCCGCTCCATAATTAACTGCCACATAGACATTTGCCGTTCTAGGTAAATCTGGCGGATTAGGAACTGTATAAGTAATAGCGGTATTTGACCACTTGCCAATACTAGCTGAAGTTGTTATTTCTAATCCATTGCTGTCATAAATAGGAAAATCAACATGACCAACAGCTTTAGTATCAGTAAAATTATAACCCTTAATATTCACGCTAGTGCCGCCCCCGCCTTTATTTGGAGTCATAGAACAAATCCCAGGGCGAATAATATCATTTACCATAAAATTAACTATGTCAGAAGTGCCGACTGCGGTTTGTACATAAACATTAAGAGCGCTATCTGTAGGAAAAGCTGGTACGGAAACAATAATTTGGGTGTCGCTCCAGCTGCCGCAATTTTTTAAATCTGCTTTTTGTGGCGGCAAGGTATCAGCCAGATTATCAAAATACAAAGCGCCGGGTGAATTGCCAAAATTTTCTCCCCCGATTGTCACCACTGTGGTAATCGCCTTTTCTGCCCGACCGTTATCAGGATTAATGGAATCTATCTTTGGCAGCTTAAGAATCCCGGAAGTATCCTGCACTACATAAACATCTTTGGTGGCTGATTTATTAGAAACCGTTTCAGTGGCAGTAATTTTTACTGGACTGCCTGCCAAAGTTACTGCCAAACCCTTCAATTCACGTGAAAGGGGAGGAACAGGTGTTATATCAACATAAGGTGCGGCATTATTAACCGCGTTCCAATTCCAATTATTGCTACTAAGCACATTGCAATTTGCTGCGCTGGGTATGGCGGTAATGTTTTTGATATCACCCAATGGTATAGCAAGATCGCCAGCTGGACTTAACACTACGCTGTTTACCGAACAAGCAACCGCGCCAGTGCCAAAACTCCAAACAAAAGGCGGAAACTGTAAACTAGAGCCATCAGCATCAGCTAAAACATCTTTGGTGATACTAGCGCGGTACCAAGTATTAGCTGACAACCCGTTAACCGGTTCAATAATAAAACCTTTGGATATGAATTTGATGTCAGCAAAATCCAGTGGCTCAATAACAGCGCCGGAACAATCTATATTACTGGCAGTACTATTACAACGCTCTAATACGACATTATTTGGGTTTACAGTAGCTTGATTTATCTCCTTATTAAACCGAACAGATACCAAAGCATTGGTGCAAACATCTGTTTGGGTAACATCCGTATTAGGGTAAGGGCTAGGACTTTGGCTATCGTTTTTACAACTCTTTTGATCAATAATTCTTAAATAAGGGTCGGTAACCGATAATGAATCATCCCAAACAATAAACGACTCGCAATTAGAAGTTTTGCCAGCCACCGTAACGCAAACATCATGCCGATCAACTCCTAAAGTTGGAGTATTGGTTATTATTTTCGTATCAGTCCAAGAAAAAGGCGAGGCAAGGGCTGCGCCAAACTTTACTGTACCGCCATTACCAAATTTTTCACCGCTGATAACAACCTCTACTGGTAAAGTACTCAAACCAGCTGAATGAGGATTAACTTCACAAATGCCCGGGCCCGGTGGTTCGGCGGTTACTTTAAAATTTTCTAAGTTACTTGGTTTGTTTTTATTTTCAGCCACTTGCGGATTAGCGCTTGAAGCATCAGCCGCAGTAATTACTTGAATACCATAATTACCAACTGCCTTATTAGGTATTTGAATAATAATTCTGGTATCGCGCCACCAATTTTTACAACTGGCTGGCGGGCCTACTTCCGCGCCACCCAGCAGAACTTTACCCGGCTGGTCACCAAAATTCCAACCCATAATCGTAACAAACTGCCCCGGACCTCCTTCTATAGGAGACAATTTATCTATATAAGGGCTTTTTACTACAAAATCTAATTTGTTGCTTTTTTCCCCATCTTGTTCCACCCAAATTTTTCCCACATAAGCTTTTTTATAACCATCTTGCGGATACCAAGCTCCGGTAGTAGATTCATCAGTTATTTTACCTTGGCAAGTATTTCCCCCGGTACATACCTTATCATCTGCCCACATACCATTAACAGAAATTTCCGCGGCAATTCCCAAATTTCTACCTGTTAAGGTGACTGTCTCGTAGTAATCAGCGGCATTCGGTACTACACTAGTAATTTGCGGAAGGCAATCTTCATTCTCGCCCGTGGTAAAAGTCCAGGAATAATCATCAGCCGGCGAATCGTCTGCTATACTATTTTTATTGCCATCCAAAGGATTGGCGCAAGCGTCAACAATACCAGCAGGGTTTCCTGCTCCCCTGGTTTTAAGAGTAACAGTAAAAGTAGTATTGGAAGCTAAAGTTGTTTTAGGATAAACTGTAAATGATTTAAAATCACTGCCAATATATACTTGTTTTAAAGGAATAACTATACCTGCTGAATCTGTCAAAATTATATTATTATGATTTAAAGTGCCAACATTCATTTCTTCGGAAAAAATCGCCTGAATAGCTGGGTTGCGGCAAACATCGCCTAAAGCAGTACTAGGATTATGGTCGGCTACGGTGGGTAAAATTTTATCTTGTTCAACTCCGGTTTCAAATGACCAACGTTTTTCCTTTTGTAAATTTGCAGGAGGAGTAGGGGGTATAGTAATAGGAGGAATATTCTGTATATTAGTTTTAACAGAAGCGTTATATACTTTATTCTTTTCAAAATTAACTGGATGCTCAAAAACAACTGAATTAAAATTAGTAACATAGATGCCTGGTACCTGATCAGCTTTAACGCCACCGTCAGGAATAACCTCAAAACTATCCTGGTCAACTGTAGCCGAATCAACCTGTTGATTAAAAACCGACATTACTACCCGACAAAGAGTTACATTGGTCTGCCCATTTTTTGGAGAAACGCTTACTACATTAAATCCTTTTTCCTTACTACCAGGCAAACCGCCTCCGCCGCCTCCGCCGCCTCCGTCATCGCCACCAGTTGCCTCTAATAACTTTTTAAAAATAAAACTGGCAATGGCAAAAGAAGTTAAAATTATCACTAAACCAATCAAACCGCCCGATAAAACTTTTTTAGCTTTATCAATCTGCTGTTCATTGCCGCGCGAAGTAAGCCACAACCAACCGCCATATAAAATAATCACAATAGCAACCACGCCTAATAATCCCAATACTATATTAATAATATTAGCAACGGTTTCTATTAATGGTTGATTACCTAGATTAGTAGCGGCGCCAAATTCATCTAAACCGGCGGTTTGAGCCAAAGCTAGCTTTCCTATACCTAAACCGAATAATACCAACAAACTACTAATCACTACGCTCCATTTGCGGCGTTTATTTTTTTGAAAAAGCAGGCGCATAAAAAAATTAATTTAAGAAGTTAAAACTTCACGAACTAAATTATTGGCAGTTTTGCCATCAACCGCTCCTTGAAAATAATCAATTACTGCCTTGGTTAAACGCCCCAAATCTTGAACATCCGCGCAAACCAACTCCGTCTTTAATCGCTCCACTATTTGTTTAATTTCATTTTCTGTAGGCGCGCTAGGTAAAAACTTTTCCAAAATTTCAGCTTCCGCTTGCTCTTTATTGGCTAAATCTTCACGACCGCCCTTAAGATATAATTCCTTAGCTTCGCGCCGCTTTTTCACTTCACTGCGTATTACTTTCAAGATTTCTACTTCACCGAATTCCTGCTGTTGGCTTTTTAATTTAATTTCTTGATTATGCCAAGTATTTTTAACAGCGCGCAGGACACTGATTTTTACCTCCTGACGGTCACGGGAAGCCTGTTTAAGTTCCTGCTCAATGCGAGATAATAAAGACATATTTTATTTAGGTAATCCTCGTTTTAATAAATTACGCACTTTAGTACTGCGGCTTTTTAACTCTTCATCGGTCAATTGGCCGGTTTTGCGCAAATACTCTTTTCTTTCTTGAATTAAACGGCTACGCAAAGCCGCGCCGCGCCGCTCCTTTTTAGAACTGGGCGCTTCGTAAAATCTTCTTTTTTTGGCGCGCAACAATACTCCTGATTGCTGAATACGCTTGTTAAATCGGCGTATTAAACTCTCTACTGACTCATGTTCTTTCTTTTTTACTTCAATCACAAACTCTAGTCACCTCCTAATAAATGAGAATATTAATAATTAAAATGGTTACTAATATATTATAACCTTTTTTTTATCTTGTGTCAAGCCGCGTCTGGCCGCTCGGTGGCTACCCATATGCCAAGCATATGGGTA
>CAZGYI010000034.1:0-9223 GCA_964530635.1 uncultured Gammaproteobacteria bacterium
CCGCCGTTTGATTTTGCGGCTTCATTCCTTGCGAGCCGCGCCTGCGGGCGCGGCGAGCAAACTATCGCTTTGGCTTCCGAAAAATCGGGAAGTCCAGTTTGGTGCGCCTAAGAGGAATCGAACCTCTATATCAGGCTCCGGAGGCCTGCGCTCTATCCGTTGAGCTATAGGCGCCTAAAATACGGGGGGACAAAAACGATGAGGGCTCAATAAACAAACTCATAATTTACCAGTTTTAATAAATTGTTCAACCTGGACCACATCGTTTGGTTTAGTAAAATCCAACCAATAATCATTAAGTATTTTAATTTTCACCTTCCCTTGCTTCGCTAAAATATTAACAGCATCTGTTAATTCATATTCACCCCGCTCAGATAAAGAAATCAGAGGCAGTACGGAAAAAATTTCTGGAGTAAAAACATAAAGCCCAGTATTGATTAAATCACCAACTGATTTTTGAGGCTTTTCTATAATCTGTTGCAACCGATCGCTGTTTCCAGGAATTAAAACTCCATACCTTTCCGGATGACTGTGCTTTAAACCAGCTATATAACTAAAACCATTAACCTTTCTCATCATCATTAAATCACGACTAGAATATAAATTGTCACCATTTACTGCAATAAAAGATTCATTAGATAACAAATGCTCTACTGCTTGAATAGGACACAAGGTTCCATAATGACTAATGGGTACATATTTGGTTTGATCAATAATTTCTAAGGGCAATCCTATCCATTTATCTAACCGCTCTATCATTACTTTTTTTTGATAACCTACCACTACTATTAATTTTTTAAACCCAGCCTTGGTTAAATTATCCAATAAATAAAATAAAAAAGGGCGACGATCCACCGCAATCACATGTTTGGGCTGATTGGCACTTAAATCTTTCATTCTGGCGCCTTTGCCAGCAGCTAAAATAACAGCAATATTTATCATATATCTAAATTAGCTAATTTTTGCTGCCAAAGCTTAAAATAATACTCTCTTCTATCATGCTCATGAAATTTTAACACTTCATTGGTAATTAAAACAGAGGTATTCTGATTAGCTTTTAATCTTAATTGCTTTGGCAATAACCATTTTTTCTGGATTAATCTAACTATCGGCTCCCACCAAGCTAAAGTGAGTAAATTACTAATTAATCTTAATATTTTAACTAACAAAGAGATTTTAGTTAATACTGCTGCGGGTTTAAGATTAAGTTTTAAGTTGGGAAAATTTTTCAGCCAGCCATTATTAGCCTCTACTAATAACTTACCCACCCCATCATCAAACAACACGGTCATTTGGGTAAACCAAAAATGAAAATAAACATCTTCCTTAGCAATCATTAAATCAGTCATAGTTAAATGATTATCACTTAAATAAAAACTAAAACATAAACCATCTTGTTGATGAGAAACCGTAGGACGCAAACCAAAAACTTTAGCCAAACCAGTCAGCCAAAATCTAGTCAGCCACAATTTATGCCGACGCGCCACAATAAATAAATCAATATCATCAGTAATTTGAGGATTGCGATAACCAACTGAATTAACTATAGCAATAAAACGAACTGAAGGAAGTAGTATAAATAATTTTACCCAACGCAATACTTTACGCAGTTTATAAGCTGCCAAACAGTAACGCTCCTGACGCACTGACAAATATTCAGATGAAGAGGCTAATTGCCAAAATCCCGAATTATTTTTCACTATTCCTTGTTTTTGTAAATTAATTAAACATTTCTCAATCGACAATAAATTCACTCGCTCTAATTTTTGCTCTGGATCATAAAGTAAACGCCAAACTTGAGTAGTGGTTAAAGGATATTGAAAAATATCAAAAAAAACTATAGTTCTTAAAATCGCTTGCTCTAAAAATTTTTCCACCATTATTTTTTACCTTAATAAATAACGTGAGCTTTGGTAAAATAAATACCAAATCTTCTGATAAGGAAAATCAAAAGTGCCTAAAAAATTCACCTGTCGCCCGCCCCAACCAAGTTTAAAACGACTAATACCTTTCCAAGCTGTCCGATGATGTTGGGGAGTACTAATTCCCCACCAATCATAATATTTAAAACCCAACGACTTGGCTTGCAACATGGTTTGCCAATGTAATAAATAAGTAGGCATTAAAGCTCTGGTGTTGCTTGATGAAGCGCCGTGCAAATAAGTAACTACGCTTCCAAACCAAACTAATAAACTGGAAGCTAATAACTTTTGTTCTTGATAAACCTCAGCAAAGCGCAAGGCTAATTCTGAAGATGCTAATTCTTGGTCAGCAAACATCTTTATTAGTTGTTCATAATGACGTTTAACATGAGTTTTAAACCGATCCCGACCAGCGGTTTCTTGTAATAACTGCCAAAAATTTTCTAAACCTTCTTTACCCACTAAACGCCAAGTTAAACCTTTTTTCTCAGACAGATGAAGATTGTAACGGGTTTTTTGATGCATACCAGCTAAAATTTCATCTAAACTTAATGTTAAATCTAACAATAAAGTAGCAGCCGGCTGAATTGAGCTAACTTTTACTAAACCAGCCGTAGCGCCATCTCCTTTTCCTAATAAAATAGGTGGTTCTAGGCGTAAAAATAAACCTTTATTTTGATATCTTAATTTTAAAAGATTTAAAACCGACTCTAAATATTTTACTTCAGATATTACCGGGCCTTTAGGCAGATAAAAATAGGAAAAATTAACAGGCAACTGCCGATGGATTACTACGGCGCTGGCTACTAGTTTTCCCTGATCATAAAAACCTAAACTTTCTGTATGACGACCTAAACTTTTTTCAAAATTAAGCCAAGAGGGTGTTTGTAAAAACAAACCACTAGTCGGCGGCAATTTATTAATAAAGGCAGATAATTCTCCAACAGTTATCTCTTTTAATTCCATAATCTGTTATTTAAAAGTTTAAAACTCAAATCGCAAAACGCAAAATCACAACTTAAAAATCAAAACTTTTTAGTAAGTCATAATTTTACATTTTGATTTTTAAATTTTGCATTTTCTCAAGCTCGGCTTAAGGCTTTAAGCGCTGCTTTGACTTTTTCTTCTATACTGCCAGATTTATCTTTAATAGATCTAACTGCTTGCCGAGCTTCGTTTTGAGAATATCCCAAATTAACAATAGCTTCCAAAACCATTTGATTGTCACCAGCTGGACCTGTTGCTATTTCATTTTCTAATTTATCTTTTAGTTCTACTACTAATTTTTCCGCTGTTTTTTTACCAATGCCATGCACGGCATGTAAACTGCCGGCATCTTGATTAACTACAGCTTGCCTAATTTCCTCAGACTGTGCTACTTCTAAAATATTCAATGCTGACTTGGGGCCAATTCCTGAGACAGTAATTAATAATTTAAAAAACTGTAAATCTTCTTTTTTGGTAAAGCCATAAAGCTCCATTAAATCTTCACGCACATTTAAATGGGTATGGAGGGTTGCTTCTGAACCTTCAGCCAACTTGGATAGAATATCTGTAGTACAAAAAACCTCATAGCCAACACCGCTAGCTTGTACAATTATCGAGCGTTCAGTTTTACCTGTTATAATTCCTGAAATTTGCGCTATCATACACTAATTATAATTGACTTTTACTACCTTGACAAAAAACTCATCATAAACTAAAGTGGCAACACAATAAACACCGTTCTTAAAAATATGGAGGTACTCATGTCTACTTGGACTATTATATCTCTTGTGGGAATAATTATCTCGGTAATAATCTTTATATACGCTGTCCGAAAAGATTTACGCAATATTATATTCTTTTTGGCCGGGGGAATATTTATTGTCTGTTTCTGGACACTAATATTCTCTTTGCTCTAACGAAAAATGAGAAAGGTATTAAAGCCGAACTCTACACAATCTGGATTTCGGCTTTTTCTTTTTATTTAAAATACAGTCTATACTTAAACTATGAGTAAAGAAAAATTCATCTTAAAATCATCTTTTTCTCCCACCGGAGACCAACCGCAGGCGATAGATAAATTAGTTAATGGATTAAATAAAGGTTTAAAACACCAAACTCTTTTAGGTGTTACTGGTTCTGGTAAAACTTTTACCATGGCCAATGTCATAGCCCAGGTGCAACGGCCAACTTTGATTATTTCCCACAATAAAACCTTGGCTGCTCAGCTGGCTTCGGAATTTAAAAGTTTTTTTCCTCAAAACGCAGTGCATTATTTTGTTTCTTATTATGACTATTATCAACCCGAGGCCTATATTCCTCAATCGGATACTTATATAGAAAAAGAAACCAAAATTAATGAGGAGATAGACCGCTTGCGCCATGCTTCTACCCAAAGCATTTTATCCCGACGGGATACTATCATTGTGGCTTCGGTTTCTTGTATTTACGGCTTAGGTAGTCCAGCTGAATATGACAAAGTAAAAATATCTTTAAAACAAGGCGAACTCTTTCCTCGTCAAAAATTATTACGCCGATTAACCGAACTACAATACCAGCGAGCTGATTTAGATTTTAGACGTGGCACTTTTCGAGTTAGTGGCGAACTAGTAGAAATTTATCCCGCTTTCTCTTTAGATCAATTTTACCGTCTAAGATACAACGGCAATAAACTGGAAAAAATTACTGAACATGAAGCATTAACTTTAGTGAAAATTACCGAACTAGAGCAAATTAGTATTTACCCCGCCACCCACTATGTCGCGCCCAGTGATAGGTTTCAGCAAGCTTTAATAGAAATCCAGCAGGATTTAACTAAAGAAGTAACTAGGTTTCAGAAAGATGGCAAATTATTAGAAGCCCAAAGGCTACAAGAACGCACTAATTATGATTTAGAAATGATTAAAATTACTGGTTACTGCAATGGAATTGAAAATTACTCTAAGTATTTTGACGGCCGTGCGTCCGGAACACCGCCCTTTACTCTAATTGATTATTTTCGCGACTCGCCTATTGGCGGTTCTAAAGATTGGCTGCTGTTTATTGATGAATCACACATGACCGTTCCGCAGCTTAATGGTATGTATGCCGGAGATTATTCACGCAAACGAACTTTGGTGGATTTTGGCTTTCGCTTATCTGCCGCTTTTGATAACCGGCCACTTAAATTTTCTGAATTCAGCCAGAAACTTAATCAAATTATTTATATTTCCGCCACGCCAGCAGAATATGAAAAAAATATTTCTCAAAATATAGCAGAACAAGTTGTCCGTCCCACTGGGCTACTAGATCCAACTATAGAGGTTAAATCAACTAAACACCAAATTGATGATTTAGTAGAAACTATTAAACAAACGACTAAGAAAAAACAACGTGTGTTGATTACCGCCTTAACCAAACGTATAACCGAGGATTTGGCTGATTATTTAAATGATGAAGGAATTAAAGTACATTATCTACATTCAGAAATAGATACTTTTGAACGGCTAGAAATTCTGCATGACTTGCGGGCTGGTAAATACGATGTAGTAGTGGGAATTAATTTATTGCGTGAAGGGTTAGATCTACCTGAAGTCTCTTTAATCGCTATCCTAGACTCTGATAAAGAAGGCTACTTGCGCTCGGCTACCGCCTTAATCCAAACTATGGGCCGCGCTGCCAGGCATAAAGAGGGGCATATTATTATGTACGCTGACAAAATTACTAAATCGATGAAGCAAGCGATTGAAGAAACAACCCGCCGGCGAAGTTTGCAGCAAAAATATAATAAACAACACAATATTACGCCCCAAAGTATTGCCAAAATCATTAAAGAAGACCGACTAACTGGCGGCAAACAAATTCCCGACTTGGTACCAGTAACCCGGGAATTAAAATTAGATAAACTACCTAAAGAAGAAATAATTTATTTAATTAAAGATTTAGAAAATCAAATGGAATTAGCAGCGCAAAACTTGGAATATGAAAAAGCTGCCGTCTTACGCGACCAAATTACCGAGATTAAAAAATTAACAAATAAAAAAAGAGTCACCAGAAAAGCTTGGTAACTCTAGTATTAACATTTACAAATTTTTAAGCTGCCCAACGCCAATGTTTGATTTGTCGAGCAAGAGATTCGGCTAAACTTTCATGTGGCTGCTTGATCCAAGGGTGATCACCAGTAACTGGATCGGATGGAATAACTTGCCCAATATAATCTATAAATTCATTGGCTTGTTTTTTATGATTTAAACACATTACACGCATCTCATAACCATGCCCAAACCATTGCACTAATAATCTTTTGGCCTTACTAATAGTCCTTCCTGTATCATACAGATCATCAACTATTAATATGTGCTTAAATTTAAAGTTCTTGCGAGACAAATAAATCGGTTTACCAGTTTTGGGATTAATTAGTAACAAATACTTAGTAAAATAAATTTTTTTACGTTTTTTACCAGTACCCTCTTCATCTTTATAAGAACACGCCTGCCAAATGGCATGGGGAACCCCCAGGGCTGAAGCGACAATCATGCCGTACCAACCACCATGAGCAATAGAAATAACTAAATCAGGTTTATACTTATCTTTAACTAAAGATCGTAAAGCTTTAGTTATCAACTTAAAATACTCCTGCCAATTAATAACCAAATTTAGTTGGCCATTGATTTTCCGTAATCTGCCTATTAATTTTGATTTCTTCTTTTTCATAATTTCACCTTATATTATAATTTAAATGTTCAATTTATTTATCATACCTTACTCTATAAATTAATATGCGTCAAGTATGTGTACAGTTAACACCATGAGTGATGTGTGTGTATTAGTCCAACACATTCTGGACAGATAGTTGTTGTTAAGTAGATAATCAACAGGTGATGGTAATTTTAAGGACCAATGAGGCCTTTTGATATTGTACCAGATTAGATAATCCATCATTCGGTGATTAAACTTGTTCGTGTCTTCTAAGAGTATGGTATGTTGATCAATGAATTCATCCTGGATAGTCCGATTGTATTTTTCAATATGACCGTTAAGAAATGGTTTGCTTGGATAGTTCCAGAAATGAACAATGTTCCGCTCTTTTAGATAATCTCTAAAGTACTGGTGGAACTCGGAGCCGTCTAATCTCTGCTACGATTCCATGGTCAATAATTCTTTTCCTGAGTTTAATGGGCGCTTGAGAACCTGGATTTAGGCTGGCCATAATATAGCCAGAATCACAATATAGCTTCCACCAGCCATAAACAGTGGAGCGACTGACCTGATAGGCGTCTTTAGTGACTTGCAGACCATATTGGCGTCAGAATAATAAAATCTGATGTCTTTGCTCTGCTTTGGTAGTAATCATATGATTATGCTTAATTGCATAATCATATAACATTGTACTGCCTTTTATCCATTTAAACTTGTAAATTACCCTCATTTTTGACTCCTTTGGAGTCCAAAATGTATCTGAACTTATTCATAAAATACTTGAACCAATTAAATTCGACTAAATAAGGTAATTTGTTTGGCGGATGGCGCTCCGTGTCCGCGGGGTAATCTTGATAGTGGATGTGATCACGATACAGATCGAGATAACCTTCATAACTCAACTTACCCAAGCAAATATTGTTTATTATTTAAATTAGATTAGTCTGCCCGGTGGGCGGCACTGGACTCGAACCAGCGACCTTTACAATGTCAATGTAACGCTCTAACCAGCTGAGCTAGCCGCCCACCGGATGGGCTAAATAAGTATTTAAGTAAAATTTGAAAGAAATTTTATTGCGACAGGCAGGTGTCAATGTAACGTCTCATCTTGATTTTTCCACGAGATAACCTCAATTCAAGGTTGATGTGCTTCGAGCGCAGGCTAAGCTATAAGTTTATAATAGTAAATATAAAAATTTAAAATTTTGCTTTTTAATTTTAAATTTCTATGGTGGATGCGCCTGGACTCGAACCAGGGACCTGGCGCTTATAAGACGCCTGCTCTAACCAGCTGAGCTACGCATCCGAATAATAAAACTAAAGTTACTATAAAGCCAGATCTGCTTTATTATAATAAAACAAGATGTTTTTGTCAGCAACCTTATTTGACGGCCTTATTGATTAAGTGATTGGGGTAGTAATTGTCTTAGATGTTCAATTATTATTTTTTCTGCCTCCAAGAGAGTTTTATCTTTTAAGCACATTTGAGCATTAAGTCGATCACCAGTAGGATTAAATGGTTTAAGCAAGTCTAAGGCATTGCGACCTGGGTTAGTTTGAATTAATAGACAGGTCGTACCTGGCTTTTTTTCATAAAATAATATAATTACTCCAGCCTCTGGTGTGGTAGTAACTAATTCATCAATCACTCCAGGAAGATCTTCCTCGCTAGCGCCGCTCTTTATAAAATCATCAGGTTGTAATAGCAGCCAAACCAAGCGTCGCCCTGAGTCGCTTTTTAATCTAGCCAACGCCCTGCCCCACAATCTTAACATTGGTAGGGTTTTGGTACGGTAAAGGTGGGTAACAATTTCTTCGCGTCTGGCTCCCAAACTAATTAATTCTGCGGCATGTGATAAAGTTTCTGGTGTAACCGAGGGGGTTTTAAAACTTTTAGTGGCAGCGGATAGCCCAGTGTATAGGTTAGTGGCAATATCAGCAGTAAGATGATCAGGATGTAAATTCTTTAATATACGAAAAACGATTTCGGCAGTAGAAGCAGTATTAAAATCAACTAGATTAATTTGTCCAAAATGTTCGTTGTTAATGGAGTGATCAATATTAATAATAGTGGTTTGATAAAAAAATTCAGTATTGTTGTGGTAAATTTCTCCTAACGACTCTAAATCGGGTGAGTCGATTACTATAACCAAATCGTACATAAAATTAGTTGAGCGGGTAGTTAAATCTGAAGCGTTAAAAGTGCCGCTTTTTGGTGTTAAATAAATATGTAGGCGATCATTATCTACACTGTAACTTAAATCTTCCAATTTATTACTGGATAAATCTAAGGAAACAATAAATTTTCTTAAACTAGATAATTGATTTTTAATACGTTTAATATTTGGTAAAAAACGATAAATACCCGGTAGTTGCCAGTTGCTTACCACAAGATCTACTTGTTTACCTTGTTTTTCCAAAAAACTAGCTAAAGCTAAGCTAGAACCTAAAGCGTCGCCGCCTCTGGTGGTAGAAAAAGTAATTAAAATAAGTTTGGCTTTATTAAGAATTTCTAATAATTGTTGGTCTAAAGTCAAGGCCATATAAAGATAATCCATGTACCTTACCCGATGTTTTTATTCTTGTCAAGGGAAAAGGGATTTAAGTATTTAAGTACATCAATTATTGACTTATCTGTC
>CAZGYI010000035.1:0-8974 GCA_964530635.1 uncultured Gammaproteobacteria bacterium
GAGGCAAGATTATTAACTATTAACTTTTATTCTTTATGGATACCACCCAACCTACATTCACTTCAACCAATCCTCCTCAACAACAGTATAACGTTTTCGCTATTTTGGGATTTATATTTGCTTTTGTTTTTTTCCCTTTAGGACTAATTTTTAGTATCATTGCCTTGCAGCAGCTACGTCGTAACCCGACGATGAGGGGCCACGGATTGGCTTCAGCAGGAATAATTATCCCATTAATTTATGTCATTATAGTAGTATTGTATATAGTTAGCCTCCTACGTAACGTGCGGTCGAGTATAGTTGAATCACAAGCTCAGGATACTAAAATCGTTTCTGATATTAAACAATTTCAAACAGTGCTTGAGCGTTACCGCGGCGAACATGGTACTTACCCTTACGCAGAGAACAACATCTTTTTTTTAGGCCGATTATATAAGTTGTGCGAGAATGGGTTTGTGTCCCCAGAAAAAGTTTGTACCATTACGTATGCGGATCATATTCCAACAAACGGTGTTCTTCGGTACAATACCGATGCTGCCCGTGCTACTTATAGCATTCAATTTTATCTTTCTCAGCCTCGGGACAATCTATCAACGACCAACTGTGCGCGGCCAAATAGCATAACAAGCGGCGCGTGTCCTAATACGTGGCAGAACCAGCCAGGAGAGTAATACGTCTTTTCTCAATAGAGTTTTAGCTCCATTGCACATCATCTAAGCAAATATTTGTGTAAATATTTTCATGACGCCCATAAAGTGAATTCGCAAAAAATTTTCGCATAGGCTATATGCGCTATACATTAAACCTAAAATAGCACACGTCCCCGTCTTGTATTACATATTCTTTACCTTCTACTTGTAGTTTACCAACCTCTCTTGCCCCAGCTTCACCCTGGCAATTTACAAAATCTTCATAAGAGATAACTTCGGCGCGAATAAATCCTCGCTCAAAATCAGTGTGTACGCGGCCAGCGGCTTGTGGCGCTTTAGTTCCTCGTGGAACGGTCCAGGCTTTCGTTTCATTTTTATTATAAGTGAAAAAAGTTATTAGGTTTAAAAGATGATAGTTGGCTCTAATTAATTTGTTTAAGCCAGTTTCCTGTATTCCCAACTCAGTTTGATATTCTTTGGCTTCAATTGGTTCCAGCTCGGCAATTTCTGCCTCTAATTTACAACACAAATTAAGGCTAGGCAAAAGTTTGGTTTCCGGAGTCGTTGTTTTTTTCTCATCAGTATTCAAAACATAAAGCATTGGTTTAATGGTTAATAAAGATAAATCTGATATTAAATTTAATTCTTCTTTAGTTAAAGATAAGGAATGCGCTAGTTGTCCATCAGACAGACGCCTTTGTATTTTTTCCAAGATAGCTATTTGTTTGTCTATTTCCTTATCTGGACCGCTTTTTAGTTTAGCTTTGAGGGGCGCTAATTTTTTTTCTACCGAAACCAAATCAGCCATAATTAATTCCATATTGACCATTTCAGCATCCGTTAGCGGGTTAGCTGTCGCGGTGATATGACTGACATTGGCGTCAGAAAAAGCGCGGACAATATGAACAATAGCATCCACCTCGCGAATGTGCGATAAAAATTGATTACCCAAACCTTCTCCTTGGTGAGCATTTTTAACTAATCCGGCAATATCTACAAAAGTAATGGTAGTAGGAACAATTTTGGCAGATTTGGTTATTTGGTAAATTTTTTGCAAACGTTCATCAGGCACTTCTACTATTCCCACATTTGGGTTGATAGTAGTGAAAGGATAATTTTCAATAGGCACTGATTTCCTAGTAAGCGCTTTGAATAAAGTTGATTTACCTACATTAGGCAAACCCACTATTCCTACTTGAAATGACATAAGATAAATTCAAAAATCAAATATCAAAAATATTTTTTCATTTTGATATTTACATTTTACATTATTTATAGCTTTGGCAAAAGACCGATCTCTTATTATACTAATTTTGTATGGTTAAAGTATTATTAGATACCAATGTATTAATTACTGCCGATAGAGGCGCGGGGAGCTATGGTCGGCGAATTTTGGATTTAATCTTACAAGGAAAGGTACAGGCGATAGTTTCTCAGCAGGTTAAAAATGAAAATTTATTAATTGTTAATAAGTTAATAAAAGACAAGACCTTAAAAAATGATATTAGTTTATTTTTAGCTAATTCTCTTAAAGTAAAACCAGTGCCGGTAAAAGTGAAATCAGCCGATCCAGAAGACAGAAAAATGTTGGCAGCGGCTGTTGGTGGCTGGGCAGATTTTTTAATTACTGAAGATGATCATTTATTATCTTTAAGTGAATATCAGAAAGTGAAAATTATTTCTCCTCGGGAATTTTGGCAATGGTGGCAAGGGAAGCAGGATGAATCTGGCCAAACTTGGAATATTTGGGTGCGAGATATTTTTAACAGATAGAAAAACCACCACTAGATATTATTGTCTAGTGGTGGGGCGCTTTAAGTTCCCACGATTACCTCGAAGCCTGCTGTTCGTAGGACTTCTATATCCATATTATCACCTTTTACAATACCCATATAATATGGTGCGGTTTGTGGAGTATCAACTTTTATTTCTTTTTTTAGCAAATTTTCAATATGACTAAATACCTGCTGCGTTGATGGAAATAATAGCGGTTCTTTAAGAAAATCAACCTGAATATTTAGTACCGGCGGATCTGTTGGCTTTGTTGACCGCCTTCGCGACACGCCCCAATGCTTGGCATTGGGGACTCAGAGCGCAAATAGATATTCCCGCGTCTGGATCGCAAAACGACAGCGAGGTGGCGGGCATACCCATATGCTTGGCATATGGGTAGCCACCGAGCGGCCAGACGCGGCTTGACATAGTATCCTTATTTTATTGAAAATGAATTTTTTATTTTTTATACTGACATCTTATAACCAAACTTTTATTTTGTCAAAACATTAAAAAGTAGCAGTCTTTTTTAATCAACAATTACTTGCTATAATTAAACTATAACTTATGTCCAAACAAACTTTTCCAAAATCAATAGTCAAAAAATTGCGCATTGGCTGGTTTACTTTTAGCTGTTGTGAAGACAGTACTGTTTTATTTACCGAACTTTTAAATGACCATTGGCAGGAATGGAAAAAATTATTAGATATTCGCCACGCCCGCGTATTGCAGTCTAAAAATGTTTTAGACGAGCTAGATGTAGCTTTTGTCGAAGGCGCTCTAGCTTCTCCTGAACATGTTAAAAAAATCAAAGAAATTAGAAGTAAGTCAAAAAAAGTGGTGGCGATTGGCGCTTGTGCTGTGATGGGATTGCCCTCGGCTCAACGCAATCAATTTGACGCCGAACGTTTAGCAGAAATAGAACATATTTTAACACGTTTTTCCTATATGGATCATGTACAAAGGTTATTTGAGGTAATCAAAGTAGATGCCGAGGTGCCAGGTTGTCCTATGGACGAAAAAAAGTTTTTACAAGTACTCAATCAAATGTTAAAGGAATTTAAGATTATTACTGAATAATATATGCACCAGATTGATCTTACTTTAAATAAAGAACTAACCAAAGTAGAGGGCTCAGCTGTTTTGGATATTAAAATAACCAAAGGTAAAGTAGAGCATTGTCGTTTTGGTATTACTGAATACAAACGTTTTTATACTCAAGCCATGCGCGGTAAACCCTATAAAACTCTGCCGGCTTTATTAGCGCGTATTTGTGGTACTTGTTCTAATGCTCATTTGTTGTGTAGCATTGAAGCTTGTGAACACGCTTTGGGTATTAAACCATCAGCCCAAACCCAGCTGATGAAAAAGTTAACGATGTATGGTTTGAATATTCGCGACCATGCTTTGCATTTATATCTGTTTGTTTTGCCTGATATGTATGACAAAGATTCTTTTTTGTCATTTGATGAAAATAATGAAGAACAGCACCAAATTTTACACGATGCTTTTGACATCAAAGCTGCTGGAAACTTACTTTCCTTAATTATTGCCGGTCGCAGCGTGCACGCGGTTAATCCTACTATTGGTGGTTTTATCAAAATTCCCAGTCAGACAGAGGTTGATGAAGTAATTAAGAAATTAAAACAGGTGAGACCAGCTGTTTTGCGTACCATAGAACGTTTTGTTAATTGTAAATTTTCTTTTGATCGGCGCTAGTGGCTAATCCTTTTAGTTATTTAGAAGGGAAAATTGTAAGTGATAGAGGTGATAGTATTGAGGAGGTAGATTTTCATAATCATCTGCAACATAAAGTTATTCCATACTCTCAAGCCTCGGGTTATACCTTTGAAGGTCAAACTTATATGGTAGGCGCTTTAGCAAGAATTAATTTAGCCAAAGACAGTTTGCATCAAAATACTAAAACTAGTTTAAACGAAGTATTAAAACGATTCCCTTCGACTAATATTTTTGATAATAATCTAGCTCAAGCTATTGAAATTTTGCACTGCGTTGACCACTCTATAGAGATTTTAGAAAACTATACTTTTAAACCAGAAACATTGGTGTTACCCACGAAAACATCTGGGGTAGGGATAGGAGTAATTGAAGCACCGCGGGGTACTTTGTATCACAAAGTGGTAATAAATGATAAGGGTTTAGTTGCCGAAGGAGAGATAGTGGTGCCTACTGGCCAGAATCAGATTAATATTGAGCAGGATATGGCTAGGTTAATAGAGGAATTGTTGCCTAAAAACCTTTCAGTTGACCAATTACAACATGAATTAGAAAAATTAATCCGAGCTTATGACCCGTGTATGAGTTGTGCCTCGCACTTTCTTAAGTTAAATATTGATGCAAAATAGGTATCAACTGCTCCAGCGCTTTGGTTTGAGAGAAGTTCATCGGAATACCAAAAATTACTATAGGCGGCAGTAGTTTGAGTTTTTTAAGTAAACCAAGTTGCATAGCCAAATCAAAATCGTGCATAGTAATGGGTGAATGTTGACTAAAATCGTCAAGTCTAGTAAAAACTTTTACTCGATTTAAATTTTTCACGGTATCTATTAAATAAAGTTTGTTTGGTAAATTCCATTCTTCATTAGGGTCTTGAATCTTAAAAACAATTTGTGAAAATTGTTTTTTTAATTTTGGTAAAATTTTGAAAGGCAACGAGTCTTCAATTAAATCTGGATTGCCAAAAAGCCATATCTCCATATATTTATAAAGTTTGATTAGCTAAATTAAGATGTTTTAAAGTGTAATACTCAAGCCAATGAATATTTTGTTCATTCACAATTTCGCAGGGAACTTGCCAGTGAATAGTCAGCCACTTGTCTGGTTGTAAATTGTCAAATAAATAATCATCAGCTAATTGTCGGGTAATAGTATATTCCTCCGGCTCTGCCAAAATTAACTTGTTTTGTTTTAAAATTAATGGCCGGCGCAGTACTTTTATTTTTGGTCCGTCAACAGCTAAAATTTTACCCCAACTAACACGGCAAGCATCCATACCTTCTAGAGTATGAAGTCCCTGGGCGTGCCCGGTTTTTTGTTGTACACAAAAGACATGAAAAGAGTGATGCATACGCGCACCTCGCGGCAATTTTTCTGTTAATTGATTAAAAGTTTTTATATTGATGCGCGATTTTAATTTTAAATTTTCTGCTAAATGTCGCCAAAAATTTTTTAAGCCGATGTTTTCTAAAAGTTCATTGCCAATCCAATATGCCTCTACCACTCTAGAATTAAAAGGATCAGTAATACCATTGGCTTCAGCTATTTGTTTAAGATAGGGGAATAGGGTTTTAAATTCTTGTAAAATATGAGCTAGGCCAACGTCACTTGCCCCAGCTTGTAGGTAAGCTAAAACCTCTCGGTTGGCGTCGGGTCCACATAAATGCAGCCGGTTTGGTCCAAAGGCATAACGCGCACAGCGAGTTACCCCGTCATTGCTAGTGTAAAATCGTTTCATACTTTTAGTATAACAAAAATTGTCTTTCAAAGAGAAGAGTTTTTATCAAAATAAAGATATAAAAAGTCGAACACCGTAATAAGATGTTCGACTGAATGAGTGTATAGTTAAAATTTAATGAACAGTTACAGCTTTTGCCAGGTTTCTTGGCTGATCAACGTTTTTGCCACGAGCTACACCTAAATAGTAGGCTACCAGTTGCAGAGCCACTGAAGCCAGGATAGTAGTTAACTTAGTAGGCGCTGGAGGAATGATAATATATTCATCAACTTGAGATATCATTGTTCGATCGCCTTTAGTGCAAATGCCAATTATCCAAGCTCCTCGGCTTTTAAGTTCTTTAATATTATTGGATATACGTTGTTGCTGATTGTCTTTGGTAGCAATAATAAAAACAGGATAACCATCTTCAATAATAGCAATTGGTCCATGCTTCATTTCACCAGCCGGTTGCGCCTCGCGATGTAGATAAGCTACTTCAATTATTTTAAGCGCTCCTTCTAAAGCTGTTGGGTAATGGTAACCACGACCCAAAATCATAACTCCAGGTTTACTGGCTATTTTTTGAGCAATAGTTTTGATACTGTCAGTTTGTTTTAGTACCAAGTCTATTTGTTCGGGAATATTTTGTAGAGCTTTAAGCCAACTCCGCCCCCGGTCTGCGCTCATACCTTGTTTGCGCGCCAGTAAAACCATCATCATGGTTCCCACTAATACTTGAGCCGAAAAGGCTTTGGTAGAAGCCACACCCATTTCTGGACCAACATGCAAGTAAACGCCAGCATCAGTTAAAGTAGTAATAGTAGAACCGACTACATTAACAATACCCAATACCAAATCTACCTGTCGTCGGCGCATTTCTTCTAAAGCAGTAATCAAATCTGCCGTTTCCCCGGATTGTGAAAGTCCGATCACTGCCGTCTTACTGATATCACAACCAGCTAAAATATTATCAGTCGGAACTTCCGAAGCTAATTTAGCTTCGGATTGTACATCGAGATGTTCACGAAACATCCGAGCGCAGATTAATGCTGCATGATAAGAAGTACCAGAACCAAGCCAGAAGAAATGCTTGGCTTTTGATAATTTAGGTAACACATTTTCTATGCCGCCCAGTTTTACATCTCCTTTGTCCAGGATTAGTCTTCCTCTTAACACGTCTTGCAGATAGCGAGGTTGAGTCATAATTTCTTTTAACATGAAGTGAGGGAAACCCTCTTTTTGCACGTCTTCTACCGTACCCTCGAGAGCAACGGTCGGAATACTGATAGCCTTATTTTCAAAAGACAGTTCAGTTATTTGGCCATCTTCAATTATTACTATTTCTCCGTCACGCAGATGCTTGACACTGGATGAGTGCTCTAGGAATGGTTCGGTGGTAGAAGCGATCATAAAAGAATTACTGCTCAGATGAGTATAAGATAGAGGACTGCCATAACGTACGCCAATCAGCAGAGCGGGGTGGTCAGCGTGTTGCAGTAATAACCCAAAAGTTCCTTTAAGCGATTTAACCGTTTCGAGTATAGCTTGTCTAATATCGCCCCCGTTTTCTTTTAGCCTAACACCAAAGAGATGGCTGATTAATTCCGAATCAGTCTCCGAAACCATCTGACAATTATATTCAGCAATTAAATAGTCTTTTAATTTTCGCCAATTTTCAATAATACCATTATGAACAATCGCTATTTTACCACTCGAGTCTAAATGAGGATGCGCGTTTTCAACTGAAACTTTTCCGTGGGTAGCCCAACGAGTATGGCCAATGGCATTATGACAGTTAGTTAAATCACTGTCGGTTACTAGGTTGGCAAACTTACCAAAATTTCCATCTGGTAGAATATCTTTAATCACCATCAATTGCCTATTAATTAATGCGCTAATACCAGCGGAATCATAGCCTCGTGGCAGTAGCTGTTTTAATCCGCCTAAAACTATAGGCACCGCTTCTTTTTGTCCAATATAACCAACAATTCCGCACATAATCTTTTCCTTTCTTTTTTATATTTTCAAGATTCATTTTCTGTTTTAGTATTTTTACCCTAGCATTGTTATAAAGGAATAGTCAATTTTAGAAAAAGGTAAATAAAGGTTAGATCCATTGTAAAATAAAACAGGGTTTAAAAAACCCTGTTTTACTAGATAATCTATTTCTTAATACAGATTTACCGTGCCAATTTTATCACCATCGGCCAAGGTATTCTTTTTGGTTTCCCCAGTCGAGCCGTAGCCATACATAGTGTTGTTGATATAAGCGCTAGTGTATTCATCGTCTAATCCCACAGTGTGACCTAGTTCATGTGTCAGGATATTTTGGGCATCGTAAACACCTAAGTAAGCACAGGTTTGTTCAGCGGGCCAGGTGCTAGGATCAGACCAATACCAGGTGTAAGTCTTATTCATAATTGTATCAATTTCTACAGCTTTGTCTGTTGAAGTATTGTACCAAATATAAGATACAGCTAAAGCGCTGCTAGGAGCTCTGCCCCAGGCAATAATATTGTTGTTATCAAGTTTGGCTCTGGTAATAGTAGTATCATTGCCACGCGCAATGTCTACACTTTGATTTACTTCTGGCACTGCTAACCAAGCAGCAAAAGCGTTATCAGCAATAGTACTTAGATTAATGGAGCCAACTGTGCTAGGCACACTACTAGGATTTAGATTATAAGTCCAAGTAGCGGGCAAGGTCCAGCCGGCGCCATCCACTACAGCGGTTGAATTTGGGTCGGCTACACTAGTTGCTTGACAAACCTCTGTCGGCGGAGGTGGCGTTGGTTTACCCTTGCCTTCTCCTTTGCCAGGGTTATCTGGTTTTTCGTGATTTTGATTTTTCGCTGGATGTACAAATACTCTTAATTTTAAATGAGAATTTCCTGGTACATCATAAAGTCCCGCTTGTTCTGGCAAGTCAATATTCGGCGCGGCTTGACTTGGGTTAGCGGAAAAAAGTGACGTCAATGTAATAGTCAGCGCTAAGATTAGGGAAGAAATGAAATATTTTTTAAACATATATATTTATACCATAGCTTACTTGAATCTCGCCCTTTTAAATAGCATTTAATAGCGAAATTTGGCA
>CAZGYI010000036.1:0-8927 GCA_964530635.1 uncultured Gammaproteobacteria bacterium
CGCCCACAATTCGGTCTCTGAAAAACCTTTGAGTTCCGTATTGGTGCCGGGAAGAGGATTCGAACCTCCATGGGGTTGCCCCCGCTAGCTCCTGAAGCTAGTGCGTGTACCAATTTCGCCATCCCGGCGAAAGGTAGTTTTTTTATTTTTTCCAAATCCTATCAGTTAAGCGGTACCAATTAACTAAGTCAGTTAAACGCTCTGCTGGCGCGCTAATTTCTATTAAATTTAGACCTTGAATATCTTTATTAATCACATAGGTATAAGTAGGACTGTAGAGAAATATGGCGTAAATTTCTTCAGCTAAAATTGATTGGAAATCATTATATTTTGCAGCTCTAAATTTAGGATCAATTGTTTGTCTGGCTTGCTCTAATATTTTATCTAAATTATTGTTAGTAAAAATAGATAAACTTAAGCCAGGTGCTTGATTTTGTGAAGAATGCCAAAAAGGGTAAGGATCGGGGTCTAGTAAAAGAATTGCGCTGGCTAAAATTGTTTGATAATGACGAGTAGTAATAATGTCTTTTTGCCAACGAAAAACAGGAACCACTTCCAAACTTGTTTCTACGCCAATACTATTCCAATTATTTTTAATAAGGTTAGCCACTTCTATGTATTCATCACGGTCAGGAATAGTAAGAGTGATAGTTAGTTTGGTTTTTCCTTTATACCGCCAACCGTCTTCTTGGCGCGGCCAACCATTTTGTTCTAATAATTCGGCAGCCCAATCTGGGTCAAAAGCATATTTTTTAAAGTTATCAGTATAACCCAAGGTGCCCGGGGGGATAACTCCATCTGTTTTTTTAGCTTGGCTCTTGAGGACATTATTAACCAAATCATCTCGATCGATAGCAATTACTAACGCCTGTCTGATAATTTTATTTTTTAAAATCTCATTAAATTGAGGATTTAGGAAAATGGCAGTGTATTGCGGTAGGGATAGTTGGTAAAGATTGTAGCGTCGAAGATTGATTTTAGATTTACTGCCACGCGGTAATGATCCTAAGCCGTCAATGTTACCATCTTGCAAGGCTTGTATAGCTGTTTGGTAATCAGGATAGAATTTAAAGGAAATTTTTTTTAAATAAGGTTTTTGACCAAAGTAATTAGGGTTAGATTCTAAAATATAACTACGTATGCCACCCTGTTTATCTTTGGTTAATGATTTAAATTGATAGGGCCCACTACCCATTGGTTTAATATTTAATTCTGCTAGCAGAAAATTAGCTGGTTGGATATTTTGCCAGATATGTTTCGGCAGAATTCCAAAAGTTAAAGTAGTTAAAAATGGCGCAAACGGTTCGGAAAGTTCTAAAGTAAAAGTATCTTCGTCAATAATATTAGCTTGGACATTTTTTAAACTATTAGCCAGCGGATTTTTAATTATCGGGTCCTGAATAGTTTGGATAGTAAAGATTATATCATTAACAGTTAAAGGTTTGTTATCTGACCATTTTAAATCTTTTTTTAAAGTAATAGTATATTTTTTACCGTCGTCGTTAACCGTGTATGATTCTACTAGATTATTTATCAGTTGCATGCCATCGGTTTGAAACAAACCACTATAGATTAATTGAGAAATACTAGAGTCAACCTCGTTACTAGGAGCAAATATAGGGTTAATCGCCCTTAGACTTCCTACCAAACCTTCGGTATATTCTCCACCAGCCTTAGGGATTAATTGAGTATGACGCAAATACCAACGGTCAAGTAAAATGGTACTGCTAATAATAAAGAACAAAAATAGAATAATGATTAGATAAATTTCAGGTCGGCTGAGTATAGAAGGAAAGAGTTTGATTTGCCGCCAAGAAGGACGATGATCGCGTTTCAGTATGGTTGTAACTAGTGATGTTTCTAGTGGGCGTTTACCAAAAACACGCCACCAGCGTTTACTCTGAATACGCACTTGTAATCCGATTTTTCGGATTAGTTGTCGTATGGTATTTATAGTGGATTAGATTAAAAATAATCTGGCTAAAGCCAGGCCAAAAAAAATTATAGACAGCACAATCGTGGAAATAAATATCACTTTTTCTGCGCCTCGTTTAGTACGATAGATATTACCTTCGCCACCGAAAATTCCCCCCAAACCTGCGCCTCGATTTTGCAATAGAATGCTAATAATCAGCAAAATTGATACGGCAATTGTACTTATTTGTATTATTTTTTCCATAAAGTCATTTAAAAAAGACTGTGATATTTCAGTCAAAAGCTGATTTTTAATATACTATAGCAGAATAATTTTGTCAAACATACGTAAATGGTGTCATTCCGGACTTGATCCGGAATCTAGGATTTAGTTAGGTGAAAATTTAAATAAAAAGGATTGCCTGGTTCGCAATCCTTTAGATTAATGGTATGTGTTGCTATTTTTTGTCATTTCTGGTTGTTGTCGTAACAAGTTCTAGTTTGAGTTGAGAACCGTTTAAAGTAACCCCAGCAAAGCCGACTGGATATGGACCGATTAATGATCTAACTGGTCCGTTTAGAACAACCGTACATATTTGTTCTACCTTTTCTTTTTCCTCGACGGAGGAAAATACTATCTGCCAAGGAATATCAATAAGATATTTTGGTTTTATTACTACGCATTTTCTCCATTTTAAGTGAGCAATAATCTGAGAGAAAAACTTTTTTCGCGGTTTAGCCAACGGGTCGCCTAGTATAGTGATTATTAAAACATCGTGCCAATTAATCAATGTTTTGTTAGTAGGCCAATGCCATTTATGTGTTAACAGGCCATCAGCACATCGTTTCATTAATGGCCATAAAGTCCAATCCAAAGTATTAAACCACCATCGTTGTGTCGGTTTAGTTTCAACTTTTTCTATGGAACCAGTTATAAATAAATATATAGCAACAATAAAAGTATTACTAACATTATTACCATTTTAATTTTCCTTTTTAATGAGCAATAAGATTTTATTTTTTTAAATCTAATTAGTATAGATCAAGGATGGTATTCTGTTAATATGTTTTAGTTTGGTATTTTAAATAAATACCGTAATTAAAAAAGCTGTTCCGTTATGGGAACAGCCGCAAAATTATTTATTATTTTTTAAGCCCCTTGTACCATGCGCGTGGAAAGATCATTATCTTCTTCCTCTTGGGTATATTTTTTATTATTTACCCTTCCTTTGATTAGTAGAATAATGCCGCCGGTAAGAATTAATAATGTTAATAATTTTTTCATTCAAACTCCTTATAAGGTTTAATTATTTTTTAATTTATTTTAATTTGCTATTTTGATAGTTTATTATAGCTAAGTATTTAGTTTTGTCAAGCCAAAGCTATTTTTAGGTAGTTTAACAGTTTATTAGCTTTAGCTGGGCCTAGTATTTTTGCCAAATCAACAAATTTAGCTCGTCGTAAATTATTAATAGTGCCAAACTTTATCTTCAGCTTGGTTTTAAATTTAGAACCAATTCCTGGTAATACCTGCCAAGCAGAAGCAATAGCTTCACGCTTATGTTTTTGATGATAAAAAGCGATACCAAATCTATGCGCCTCGTCGCGTAATTGTTGTAAAAGTTGTAAAGCTGGTGAATTATTTTTTAGTTTAAGGCTGTTTTTTCGTCTAGGAATAAAAATTTCTTCTTGTTGTTTAGCCAACGCCAGTAGGGAAATCTTTATTTTTTGATTTTGGAAAAGTCGCCAGACGGTATTAAGTTGTGGCTTGCCGCCATCTAACATAATTAAATCAGGCCGTGGCCAAGTATGTTGATGTTTAAAGCGGCGCTTTAACACTTCAGCTAGCATGGCTACATCATTGGGTCCGCTGACTTTTTTAATAATAAACTTGCGATATTGTGATTTATCAGGCAAGCCTTTAGTTAAAACCACTAGCGCGCCAACGGCATTTTGTCCTTGAATATTGGAAATATCATATCCTTCAATACGCTGTGGCAGCACCTTAAGAGATAGTATTTTTTTTAATTGTAGCAAACCATCAGCAGCGCGTGTCTCTTGCTTTTGCCAGGAAGCAAAGCTATTGTGCAAAAAATTTGCAGCATTTTTATTAGCTAGATTAATTAATTCTTTTTTCTTTCCTTTTTGCGGATAGGAAGTTTTAATAGATAATGGTGGCTGTTTTAGGATTATAGGCAAATAGATGGTTTGAGGTTTATCAGTTACTTGTGGATAATAGCGTTCTAAAAAATTAGTTAGAATTTCGGTAGTGGGCAAAGTGAGATGATGTCCAATTAACAAATCGGCGCTATCTAACAATAACCCTCGACGGATGGGTATTTTGCTAATAGCGGTCAAATTTCCTTGGGTCGCTAAACCTATGACATCGTAGGAGGCGGTGGAGCCAGAAACAATTTTTTGTTTAATCAGCAGGTGTCGCAATAAAGTTAGTTGATCGCGCAGGCGAGCTGCCTGTTCAAATAAATGGCGTTGGGCTGCTTGTTTCATCTCCGTGGTTATTTTTTTTAGTAAATATTTACTATTGCCTTTTAAAAATTCCTCTAGTTGCTTTATTTTTTCTTGGTATAGTTTTTTATAGCCTCGATTAAAATCATGTCCCAAACAGCGCCCTAAAGTGCTGTCAAAACAAGGACGGTTGGGGGGATTTGTGCAGGTGCGTAGCGCTAATATTTTTTTTAATAAACGAAAACTATTTCTAATAGCGGTGGCTGAAGTATAAGGGCCAAAATATTTTGTTCCCCGGTTGCCATAGTGTCGGGTTAATTCTACACGAGGAAATTTTTCCCTATAGTTAATGGTTAAATACAGCCAACTTTTATCATCTTTGAAAATTATATTGTAGGGCGGTTGGCGTTGTTTGATTAAATTGTTTTCTAAAAGTAATGCTTCTTGATCATTATCAACAATAGTAGTTTTTAGGTTTTTAATTTGTTTTACCATTTGCTGTTTAGCAGGCGATAACATAGTGTTGGTTTTAAAATATGAACTAACTCTATTTTTTAAAGATTTAGCTTTGCCCACATACAAAAGTTTTCCGGCTCGATCGTAAAATTGATAGACGCCGGGTTTGGCCGGTAGATTAGCAAGTTGTTTAGCTAAGATTTTATTCATTATTTTTAGTATAGCGTGTGTGGTTGACAAAAGCGATATTTAGGAGTAATATTTTAAAATCTAATTAAGATGGAATATTAAAATAGGACTTTTTATAAAAAAATTAAAGGAAAAATAAGATGAGTAATCCGTTAAATCCGCCAGCTACTCAAGCTGAGATTAAAGAGTATGTTGGGTTGCTAGAACAAAAGTATCGTGATTTAATTAAAAGATGTAAAGTTATTAGTCAGTGGGATGGAAGAATTCGTGTTGGTCCCCCATTAAAAGAAGCAGAGATTAATGAAGCAAGAGTTTGCTTTGGTGACCCGAATACACCGGTTGATGTTTTAGAACAATTAGCTTTACAGCTTCGTAAGTTACGCGAGTCACCAAATGGTTGGGATAGAAAGATAAGATTAGGTGAAGTGGAAAGAGCAGATATAAAAAACCTACTTACTGCTCGGAGCTGGTTAAAGGAATTAAAATTGTCGCCATTTATTTTGCGGCAATTGGTTTTACAAGAAAAGGAGGTTGGGTATATTCTGATTAATTTACTCGTCGAATCTAAATCGCCGTAAAAATAGAGTAGATTGATTAAGGTAAGTCCCTAAGGATAAAGCCCGAAGATAATATAATTTCGGGCTTTTTTATAACCATCTTGACCTTTTCCAAAAGTTGTAGTAGACTATCTTCTGCTTATTATTTTCAGGATTTTTTGTGTTTAATAAAAAAAATAGCCATATTGTCGAGGAAATTGTAGTTAAGGGGGCGCGGGTTCATAATTTAAAAAATATTAATGTTAGTTTGCCGCGCAATAAACTAGTTGTGGTTACTGGTCTTTCTGGTTCGGGCAAATCTTCACTAGTTTTTGATACTATTTATGCCGAGGGGCAGCGTCGTTATATCGAATCCCTGTCAGTTTATGCCAGGCAGTTTTTAGGCATGATGGATAAACCAGATGTGGATCAAATTGAGGGTTTGAGTCCGGCTATTTCTATAGACCAGCGATCATCCTCGCATAATCCACGTTCCACAGTGGGTACGGTAACAGAAATTTATGACTATTTACGTTTGTTATTTGCCCGTGTTGGGATTCCCCATTGCCCCAAATGCGGTCGAGAAGTAACTAAACAGACTATTGATCAGATAGTAGAAAGAATTCAGGCTTTGCCCGACGGCACTGCCTTATCCTTATTATCACCAATTGTGCGCGACCAAAAAGGCGAGCACAAACAAGTAATTGCTGAAGTCAAAAAAGCTGGTTATGTCCGCTTGCGGTTTGATGGAAATTTAATTTCCATTGATGAAGCAGAAGATTTAAAGGTAGATAAGCAGAAAAAACACACCGTGGAAATTGTAGTTGATCGGCTAAATGTGTCTGGGGAAGCTGACGATATTACCAGATTAACTGATTCTTTGGAAACTGCTCTGGATTTGGGCGATGGTTTGGTAATAATCCAGCGTCAAGATACTAGTGAGGATATTTTATTTAGTCAACATTTTTCTTGTCCTCATTGTCAGTTGGATTTGCCCAGTATTGAACCTAGAAGTTTTTCTTTTAATTCGCCTCATGGGGCTTGCCCGGCTTGTACCGGTTTAGGCACCAAACTAGAAGTTGATCCCGAGTTGGTGATCCCCAATAAACGATTATCTATTGCCGAGGGAGCTATTCGTCCTTGGTCTAGAACTGCTACTAATCAAACTTGGTATTACCGTATTGTGGAAACTATGGCGCGGGAAAATGGCTTTTCTACTAATATTCCTATAGCCAAATTAACCAAAGCCCAATTAGACAAAGTGTTATATGGTACTGGCGGTAAGAATTATAATGTTAATGCTGGTTATGAGATCACTGGTAAGGTAAGGGAATTCTATACTACTTTTGAGGGCGTTATTCTTAATTTAGAGCGGCGCTATAAAGAAACCGAATCAGATTATATTAGAAGCGAAATTGAGCGTTATATGCGTATTTATCCCTGTCCTGTTTGCCAAGGAAAACGATTGAAACCTGAGATGTTAGCAGTAACTGTGGCAGATAAAAATGTAGCTGATTTAACAGCTTTAACTGTAGAAGGAGCTATTGATTTTATTAAAAAGTTATCAGCTAGCCATATCTTAAATGAACGGCAAAAGAAAATTGCCCAGCAGATTTTAAAAGAAATTTTTGCTCGATTAAATTTTTTAGTTGATGTAGGGATCGGTTATTTAACTTTAGATCGTACTGCTGCTACTTTATCAGGCGGCGAATCACAGCGTATTCGCTTAGCCACGCAAATTGGTTCCTCTTTGGTGGGTGTAACTTATATTTTAGATGAACCGTCAGTAGGATTGCATCAACGTGATAATAGTAAACTAATAGAAACTTTAAAGAATTTGCGAGATTTGGGTAACACGGTAATTGTAGTGGAGCATGATTATGAAACCATGATGTCAGCTGATCATTTAATTGATATTGGACCAGGCGCTGGTAAACACGGTGGCGAAGTAGTGGCTCAGGGTATGCCTCAGGAAGTGTCTCGTATAAAATCTTCTTTAACTGGTCAGTATCTTTCAGGTAAATTGGAAATCAGTTTGCCTAAGAAATATCGCCAGGGTAATGGCAAGAAATTAACAATTATTGGAGCAGAAGAGTTTAATTTAAAAAAAGTTTCAGTTGATTTGCCATTAGGTAAATTCATTTGTATCACCGGTGTTTCTGGTTCAGGCAAGTCAACTTTGATTACTGAAATTTTATCACGCGCTTTGTCCCAGCATTTTTATAAAGCCAAAGATATACCAGGCAAGCATCGGGAAATTAAAGGATTGGAAAATATTGATAAAGTAATTACTATTGATCAGTCGCCGATTGGCCGTACTCCGCGTTCTAACCCCGCTACTTATACTGGTATTTTTACTTATATTCGGGATTTATTTTCTGAATTACCCGAGGCGAAAATTCGCGGTTATAACCCTGGCCGTTTTTCTTTTAATGTTAAAGGTGGTCGTTGCGAAGCTTGCGAGGGAGATGGTTTAGTGCGTATTGAGATGCACTTTTTGCCAGATGTTTATGTAGAATGCGAGGAATGTCATGGCCGGCGTTATAACAAGCAAGCTTTGGAAATTCATTACAAAGGTAAAAATATTTCTGATGTTTTGGAAATGACAGCCGAAGAAGCTATGAACTTTTTTGAAAATATTCCAGTGATTCATGATAAGCTAAAGGTTTTATGCGATGTAGGTTTGGGATATATTCATTTAGGCCAAAGCGCTACTACGTTATCTGGTGGCGAAGCTCAGCGTATTAAATTAGCTACCGAGCTTTCCCGCCGTTCCACTGGCAAAACTTTGTATATTTTAGATGAACCAACTACGGGTTTACATTTTGCTGATATTAAAAGATTGCTACAAGTATTAAATGAATTAGTTGATCGTGGCAATACCGTGCTGGTAATTGAACATAATCTGGATGTTATCAAATGCGCTGATTGGATTGTTGATTTAGGACCTGAAGGCGGGGATAAAGGAGGGGAAATTGTAGCCCAAGGTACGCCTAGAGAAGTGGCGAAGGCAAAACAGAGCTATACTGGTCAGTGGTTGAAAAAGGTGTTGTAAAATATAAAGATATTAAAAGGAAAGCGTACGTGGGGTTGATCCGTCATACGTTTTATAAAATTGATTGTGTCAGCTTATGGCAACTCGATGATTTTAAGAAAAGCTAAAATCATAAGCGATGCAAGAGTTGTCGCTATACCCAAAAGGAAATAAGTGAATCCATATTTATAGGGTGAAGTCCTGGGTATAAATTTTTTCCTTAATTTATTTTGTTGTTAATGGTTTACTATTTTAAATTGATTTAACAAGTATAGTTATCTTGACCGCCTTCGCGACACGCCCCAATGCTTGGCATTGGGGACTCAGAGCGC
>CAZGYI010000037.1:0-8756 GCA_964530635.1 uncultured Gammaproteobacteria bacterium
TAACTTACCAGCAGGAGAGTTTAGCCATCTTAAGTGTAGCAGTTTTGTCTAGTCCAGGAGTTTACCAGTTAGCTGCCGGGGAAGATCGGCCGTATCAACTTCCCGTAGTTTTGGAACGAGAAGTAAAAATTGTCACTCCTTACTTTACTTGGCAGGCGCCCAGCTTGCCTGGTCAGGCCGGGGAGTTAATTATTACACCCCTGGATTTAAGTTTAGTGCCGCAACCAGAAGGGCTAGTTTCATCGATTTACCAATATGATTTTAAAACCAGCGATTCTACTATTTTTCATCAGTCATTAGTTAAAATAACTTTAAATTATTATTTAACTGATTATTTGGCGCGAAATTTAGTTTTTTTTGATAAAACTAAACAGGAATGGCGACAAGTTCCTTCGCAGCATCTATTACGCGAGACCGCAGTAACAGCCAATTTACCTTTTAGTTATGCTATCGTGGCGGTAGTGGAAAATCCTAAAGTTTATGATGGTGTTGCTAGTTGGTATAAATGGAAGAACTGTAATTGTGCGGCAGCTCGTTTCTGGCCCAAACAAACTCAACTTAAAGTTACTAATTTAAACAATAACAAGAGTCAAATCATCAGAGTTAACGATTATGGTCCCGAAGAATGGACAGGACGTCTAATTGATTTAGACAGCAAAGTCTTTGCTTTTTTGGACAAGTTATGGCGTGGTTTAATTTATGTTCGGGTGGAACCTGTTTAATTACATAAACCTATGGCTTTAATTGAATTTAGAAATATTTGTAAATTTTATCCTGGTGTTAACGCTTTAAAAAATATTAATTTATCTATTAACGAAGGTGAGTTTATTTCTATAGTTGGTCAATCAGGTGCTGGTAAAACCACTCTGGTTAAATTATTAATTGCCGAAGAAAAATTCTCGCAAGGAAAAATTATTGTAGGCGACTGGGATATTACTAATATCAAAGCGCGAGAGGTGCCAATTTTACGCAAACAAATCGGCGTAGTCTTTCAAGATTTTAAATTATTGGCTAAAAAAACCGTATTTGAAAACATTGCTTTTGCTTTAGAGGTGGCGGGTTCTGAGGTTAATAAAATTAAAAATATTGTGCCGCAGCTGTTAAAAATTGTGGGTTTGGAAGAAAACAGCAAGCGCTGGCCAGGCTCGCTTTCCGGGGGCGAGAAACAGCGGGTGGCTATTGCTCGGGCATTGGCACATCGTCCTAAAATATTAATTGCTGATGAGCCAACTGGTAATCTGGATTCTATTAACACCAAGGAAATTATTAATTTGTTAAAGAAAATTAATGAATTCGGCACCACCGTGATTTTGGTCAGCCATAATAAAGAAGTAGTTAATATGTTAAAAAGACGAGTTGTCACCTTGGATAATGGTGAATTAGTTTCTGATCAAAAACATGGTCGTTATTTGTTATAATTAAATTATGTTTGTTTTATCATTTTACCGAATTATTAAATACGGCTGCCAGAATTTTGCTAGAAATTTTTGGCTATCGGTAGTCACGGTTACTATTATGGTTTTAAGTCTACTGTCTATTAGTATTTTAGGATTGGTAACAGTTATTTCTAACCAAGCCCTAACTAACCTGGAGCAAAAAATAGATATTAGTGTTTATTTAAAACCCAAATTAGAAGAAGCTAGTATTATGATGCTTAAATCAGAAATCGAGGTAATTCCCGGTGTTAAAGCAGTCAGCTACACTTCAGCTGATCAGGCGTTAGTTAAATTTAGGGAGAAATATCAAAATAACGAATCTATTGCCGAGGCTTTAATTTTGTTAGGAGTTAATCCTTTGGGCGCCAGTTTAAATATTAAGGCTTATTCCGAAGAAGGTTATGAAGCCATTTTAGATAATTTAGAAGGAGAGCGGTATGCTGATTTAATTCAAGAAGCCAGATTTGATGACTATCGCCAGGTGATTGCTGGTATTAATGATTTGTCAGTAAAAGTTAAAAATGTGGGTCTTGGCATCAGTCTTATTTTCTTAATCATTGCCTTATTAGTTGTCTTTAATACTATCCGCATAAATATTTACTCACAAAGGGAAGAAATTGAAATCAAGCGTTTAGTGGGCGCTACTAATTGGTATATTCGGGCGCCATTTTGGGTGGAAAGTGTTATTTACGCGTTGTTAGCCACGGTTATTACCGCTGTAATATTTTATTTTTCTTTGGGTTGGATTGATCCTTATATTGCCTCGCTATTTAATGGTTACCAATTCAGCTTGGTTGAGTATTTTAGTACCAATGGTTGGTATTTCTTTGGTAGCCAATTTTTAGGCGCTGCGCTGCTTAATGTTTTTGCTTCCTTTATTGCCATGCGGCGGTATTTGAAAGTGTAATCTTGACTCCCGCTAAAAAGTAATTTAATATAAGCAGGTTATTTTGGGGGGGGACCCGCTTCGCCAAAGCTCACGCGAGGCGAGTCGTCTAATGGTAGCCGCCTTCTCGACAGCCCGCCGTAAAGGTGGGGTAAATACGACACCACCCGGCGCTTGTCCTGCACAGAATTGGGGAATCGTCTAATGGTAGGACACCACCCTTTGGAGGTGGGTATCCTGGTTCGAGTCCAGGTTCCCCAGCCATTTAGGACAAGACAAAGGATGCGCCTCGCGGCTTCGCCGCTCGGCGCGCTGATTTGCGAGGATTTGCCAGTCATTTCTGAACGAAATCGAAACCGCTCGCTCCCGCAAAAGGGGGTTCGAGCCGACTTTTTGGAGAAGATTTTTCAATTCTGAAAAATTTTCTGGCAAAGCGACAATTTTGGCTTGGTGAGCCGATTTTATGAGTTCCCGGGTGCGTTCGAGCCAGCGATTGCCCTTACCCAGCCCTCCCGTGCGCGCCTGCCCGCCGCAGCTTTAGCGAAGGAGGGGGCAACGACAAGGAACTCCCATTTCGATTGCGTAATTTTTTAAAAATTGTTATCATTAAAGTTGAAAGAAGGATATATTTAGATTATACTCTATATATTATAATATAATCAAATGGCAAACAACAAGATAGGCTCAAACATCAAGAAAATTAGAGCGGAAAAGGGCTATTCTCTAGAGAGAGTAGCTCGTCTTGCTGATTTATCTCTTAACACAATTGTTAAAATAGAGAGCGGTGTTAATCAAAATCCCACTTTTGAAACCTTGCAGAAAATCACCAAAGCTCTAGAAGTTAAAATGGACGATTTAATCAAATAGTTTATGGACGTTAAACTTTCAACTAAAATTATTATTGGTGATAGTCGCGAGATGAAAGAGGTCTCCAACGATAGTGTTCATCTGATAGTTACTTCGCCACCATATTTTAACGCTAAAACATATAGCGATGATTTTTCGGGGCAAGATTTAGGCAACATCAATGATTATAAAAAATGGAAGGACGAGATAAAAAAAGTATGGGGCGAATGTCTAAGGGTTTTACAACCCGGGCGAAGGCTGTTTATAAATATAATGAATTTACCTCTTAAGGCTAATGGTAAAGATGTTTTTAAAACTTTAAATATAGTTGGGCATACGATAGATATGTGTGAAGATTTGGGATTTATTTTTAAGAGAGAAATTATTTGGCATAAAACCAATGGGGTTCGGGCGCATTTTGGCACTTATCCTTATCCAGGTGGAATTTTAATAAATAATATGTAACACAAATATGAATAGAAATTTCCACATTTTTATTACGATTAAGTATTACGAAATTTGTAAAGAATACGGACTTTTTGGCGTAAGCGAATTGGGTAGGAAATGGGGTATCAACCAATTAGCCAATGTGAACAAGGGTGATATTGCTTTCTTTTTCACAACTCAGAAAATTGGGAAAAGAAGTCGCGGAGTCGTTTATGGTCCGTTTGAAATTATCAGTAATCCCTTTTATAACGATGAGGTCGTGTGGTCTAACAAGAATAACGGAAAAGACCCTTATTCTTATAGAGTCAAGATCAAAGCTCTTTCAGAACATTTTTGCATTAATCCAATATCAATCCAAAGAATTTATGATCTCCGAGATGAGCATAAAATAAAATCAATTTTAGATACCTCGTCGTTTAGCGAAAGGAGCGTTTGTAATCTTTTTAAAGATGAGGGTATGTTAATACTTGAAGCCTTGCTTCAAAATAATTTTCAAAACATCAAAGATGAAGCTCATTATAAAGGACATTCACTTATTGAACATGATTTTAATCTTTTCGAAGCTAAGAGATTGGAAAAATTATACAATGGTTTTATCTTTAAGCGCGAATCATTTCTTGAGGCTTATTTACTAAGAAGTAGAAATTTGCTTATGAATTTATCTGGTTATCAAAATAAAAACACTATTTTAGATGTTTATAATCAGATAGGAACATATATTGCTGGCGGTAATATTGACATTGTTACTCTAATTAAAGAAAAATTGTTAGATAATGAATTTATAATAGGGGCGAATGTTATTGAGTTAAAAAATGAAACATTAGAAGCCGATAATCTTCACCAATTAAAAGAATATATTGAATGGACGCAGAGAATCTTACCCAGATGTAAAAAAGAAATGATACACGGTATTTTAATGGGGCCGAAATTTGGCGAAAAATCTAGCCGAAACAAAGAAATATTCAAAACGGAACTAAAACACTTTATCGAGTTCTACAACATAAAGGCTTTTGAATATTTTATTAAATCAGATTTACAATTTATATATGAGCAAATTAAATAAACATTGCGCAATTTGCGGTTTGCTTAAAAAGAGTGGGGCGACTTATAAAATTCTAGAAGATTTAAGCGCTTGGGGCAAAAATTTAACCTGTACAAAAAATCATTATATCTGCGAAAGCTGTTTGGCAGAATTTATCATTGATACGGAGAGATATGTTGCGACAAAGCCGATTTTTAGATTCGGTTTTTACTGAACAAGGTGCCTCAAAACATAAATCTATGGTTAGTCTATTTACTAAGCTTTATTTCTAATAAAAATACAACCGAGGATTTATCTAAAATAATTTACTGTATTGATTTTCTTTATTCGAAAACTGAACTCAAACAAAATGAATTAAAAAATTTAATAGAGAAAATAAAAGAGTGTTTTAACTTGTTAAAGAGCTTTGAACAGAAAGACGGGTCTTTTAAATCTTCGGTAAATTTATCGCCCATTGACGAAACTCGGAGTGCTATTTTTTCTATCAATCTGCTAGAGGATTTAACTCAAGACTTAATTTTTTATTATAAAGCACAAGGACTTAATCCGATCACAAAGATTTACCAAAATTTACATTTTATAAGTAATACATATAATTTAGTAAAGAAATAGCGGCGCGCCCCGCAGAGCGAGGCACGAAATTCGGCGGTGGAAAAGCCCTCCTTCGCCTTTTGGCTTCGGACGGGCAAGGCGAGGGCGGGGTAAAAATTCCTTCCCCCCAACCCCCTTCCTTTTTGCCCGCCCGAGCGTCCGCCAGTTGGCGGATCAGAAATCAGCGTCAGAATTTTCGCACACAAAAATCTGAGGGATTGTTGAAAAGAATAATTGAGACAACGACCAATAATGGCGATATAATTTTTGACTTCTTCCTTGGCTCTGGTACCACCACAGCCGTAGCTCATAAACTCGGCAGAAAATGGATTGGTGTAGAGATGGGAGAGCATTTTTACTCTGTAGTTTTGCCGCGAATGAAAAAGGTTTTGGCTTATGATAAATCCGGCATTTCCAAAGAAGTAAAAGAATATCAAGGCAGCGGGTTTTTCAAGTATTACGAACTTGAGCAATATGAGGAAGCGTTGGCGAATTGCAAGTATGAAGACAGCCCCGCCTCCGCTGAAGCTTTGGCGGGCAGGGATTTGTTTTTGTCTCCTTCGCAAACGCCATACCAACAGTATGTCTTTATGAAAGACGAAAAAATGCTCAAAGCGTTGGAGATTGATTACAAAAATAACAAAGTCAAAGTTGATTTAACAAAACTCTATCCTGATCCCGTGTCTCCGCACGGGACAAGCATAGATATCGCCGAAACCTTGTCTAATCTTACTGGAAAGTGGATAAAGTAAATCAGCGACGGCGAAGTGGAGTTTTCCACCGAAGGCGGATCCCCAGCCAGAGGCGGGCAGGGCGCCTCTGGCGGAGAAGACGGCACAAAAATCAACCTGCCTGCGCCGCGCCAGGTTTTTTCAGTTTATGTCATAAGGTGTGAAAATGGCAGTTTTTACATAGGACAAACAGAGGATCTGCTGAAGCGTTGGCAAGAACACAAAGAAGGCAGAGTTGGTTGGACGAAGAAGAATAAACCACTTGAAGTTATACATTATGAAGAGTTTGAGAGTAGAGATGATGCAGTAAAGCGCGAGCGAGAACTTAAAACTGGATTTGGGCGCAAATGGCTTAAGCGAGAATATAAGAAAAAGCGTTTGAAACCTTGGAGTGAAAACGCGGCGCGGCAGGCAGGTATCAAAGATTTGGATTATAAACTGATTAAGCCATTAATTTGGTGGGAATAAATAGCTCTTGACATTCAGTTTGTATTGTAATACAATCTGAATATAAGGTTAGAATGTAATATAATACAATCTGTTTATGGACCAAGCAAAATTAGACAATTTTTATAAGGAATGGCTTAAAATCCTTCCACAACTTGCGGACGGGTATATTTACGATGGGAACAAAAATCTTCGGTCCACAAGGCATATTTTCTCTTATTTTAAAAAGGCGATAAACAATTTTCTCGCTGATAAGATAGATGAATTTGAGAAAATTATTCTTCTGCCGGGAATACGGGGTGTTGGGAAAACCACTCTTTTGATGCAAATTTTGAGGTTAGAAAAATTTTTAAATCCTAATGATTCTTGGGACGCCAAAATATTAGAGAACTTAAATAAGCTGGACAGCCGTTTTTATTTTGATATAAGCAAGCTTCATTTTGAACAAATCACTCTCAATGAATTCTTTAAATTCTTTGAGAAAGTAAATAATGTTAATTTTGTTGGCTTGAACAAAAAAATAATTCTTTTGCTTGATGAAGTCCATTTTGATGAAAAATGGAGCTTGTTTCTTAAAATTCTCTTTGACGGCATAAAGGGACATAAAAATTTATTGGTTATCGCTACCGGGTCGTCGGCAATTAATTTGAAAATCAGCGCTGATTTAATGAGAAGGTCAACCATGGTGGAACTTTTTCCGATGAAGTTCAAAGAATATTTGATTTTGAAGCATAATATTTTTCCGGTAAAAAACTTGTCCCAATCATTAAACGAAATAGTTTTTAATTCAAATTCCGCTAAAGCCGTTTTTGCCGGTTTAAGGGAAAAAGAGTTGGAAGCCGGCAGATTCTTTGCGAATTTGCCGTTTGGCTGCGAGGAAGATTTTTTCAAAAACGGCGGATTTCCTTTTGTGGCCGGCCTGCAGAACGATATAGAAATTGCCGAGCGGATAAAAAATGTTATTAACGGCATCATCACAAAAGATATTATTACGCTCAAAAAGTTTAAAACGGAAACAATCGGCAAGATAAATGATTTGCTTTATCTTTTGGCAAACTCCGATGTTATCAGTTACGAAAAATTGCTCAGGACTTTGCGCATTGATAATATTAGAACACTCTCTGCTCTTTTAGATGTTTTGACAATAAGCGGCATTATAACGAAAGTTAAAAGTTACGGCCAAACTTATGGAACAACCCGCAAAACTCCAAAATACCTTTTTATCACGCCGTCTCTGCGCAATGCCATTTTGGGAGGCATTGTTCCTTCCGCCATAGAAGGAAAAAAGTTAGAAGATTATTTCACGCTTATTTTTGAAAAAGATCTCAAAAAATCACTTGCCTATGGTTTGCAATATGACATAGCTGAAGGCGGCGCGGATTTTGTTTTAACCCTGAGAGACAGAAGCAACATTGTTATTGAAGTTGGTTTTAATAAGGAGGAAGTTAAACAAGTTGAGAACACAATGAAAAAAGTTAAAAGCCGTTATGGATTAGTTTTTGGCAGCAACGATTTGGAGTTAGTTAATGATTTTATTGTAAAAATTCCATTAAGATTTTTAATGTTGATTTAAATTATGCCAAAACAAGAGAAACGAATGCCGCTTTATCTTCAGGATAGACTTCTAAGAGAAATTTCTTTTGAAAACTTGCCTGCAAAATGGCAGGGATTTTCCGCCAAAGGCGGATCCCCAGCCAGAGGCGGGCAGGGCGCCTCCGGCGGAGATTTTAGCCGATTTTCAAAAGATAAAACGCTTTTTGATTTTCAAAAGCAAGGGCTTCAAAACGCGCTCAAAGGTTTATGGCTTTACTTCAAAGACAAAAAAGCGGACAAACATAGTTTGTTTGCTCACTATCAAGCCAATGATTTTACGGAAAATTTTGATTACGACTTGAAAAAGAGAGAGGGTAAAAAGACAGCAAAATATCTTTTGGAATACGATAAAGATTATCCCGCCGTAGATTCCCTGCCTGCCGCGCAGGGCACGGCGCAGGCAGGAAAAATTCCTTTTGCCCATTTTATCAACCGGATGAGCTTTTGGATGGCAACCGGCTCCGGCAAAACGCTGATTATCGTTAAACTGATTGAGCTTTTAGGAAAACTCATTGCCGAAAAAGAATTGCCGGCGCGAGATATTCTTTTTTTGGCGCACCGCGACGACCTTTTGGACCAATTCAAAAGTCATGTTGAGGAATTTAATGCCTCGACTTCGCTCGGCACAGGCAGCTTCAGAATAAACCTCAAAAATTTAAGAGATTACGAGAGCGTCAAGCGTGAAAATGCCTTGCCGTTTGCCAAAAACGAGATTACCGTTTTTTATTACCGTTCTG